>NZ_JACJSN010000022.1:0-67890 GCF_014698135.1 Limnothrix sp. FACHB-881 | reverse complement strand
ACAGGCACGGCGGAACTGTGATGGGGGTAGCGAGGCGAGGCTTTCGTAGAGCATCTCTCGATGGTGGTGACAGCGACTTTCCACACCACTATTCTATTCGTGCAAGAGGTCTAATCCTTCATTATGGATCGCGAAAAAGTTTGGCAATCATTAAACTCTGATCTATCGCGCCTCATCATTGGTTTTGTGCTGACCACCCTAGTCGGTGGATTGCTCACCCAGTGGTATCAAGATCAAAATTGGCGAAGACAATCCCAGTTTGAATACGAAAAGCGCCAACTGGACGAAGCCCAAAAATTCATGGAAAGGCTTTCAACTTCCGTTAGCCTTCATCTTTGGAACTTGCGCGAACTGGAGCTATTACTGTCAGGAGCCACGCCGGCCAACCCCGAGGAATTAGAGAAGGTTTGGACTGCCTTTAAAGAGGGCCGTAACAAGTGGTACATGGACTTACCATTGCACCAAAGCAAAGCCAACTTACTCTTGGCTCCGGGTATGAAAGAGCTGTTACGCACCGGCAACGAAACTCAAGATCCTAACTTGCAAAATCCCAAAAGTTTAGCGGGCTTTTTCGCGATCGCGGAACGATCCACCCTCCGAGTCACCAACTGTGTGCGGAGCAAGACCTGTCAACCCACACCGAGCGACATTGCCCAAATGAAAACCAGCATTGATCGCCTAGAAACCGCCGCCACACGCTATCTGGAATATGCCTCGAACCTCATTTATCGAAAGTCAATCGACTTGCAGCCCTTAACGTTTGAATAGACTGCAATCAACCCCGATCGCCCTCCTGGAGATCTCAAAAGCGGCTCAGGATTACCTCAAAACCATCACTCAAAATCACCACTCCATGAATCATCAATTCTGAACTGATTTCGGGCTGACTTTGGGCGCGATCGCTAGCCTTCCCAGCCCGATCGCGCTACAAGTATTGTTCAAGCGTTGGAGAAACAGCCGTGAATTTGCCCACTTGGATCACCGTGTCGCGGTTGGCAGCAGTGCCCCTATTGTTGTGGTGGCTCAGCGGCGAACCCACCACAGCCGATCGCTGGTGGGCATTGGGTGTGTTTCTGTTGGCGGCGGGCACAGACTGGCTGGATGGATACTTGGCCCGCAAGCTGAACCAAGTGACAGACTTGGGCAAATTTTTGGATCCGTTGGTCGATAAGTTGCTGGTTTTGGCTCCCTTGCTTCTGTTGGTGGAGCTGGGGCGGATTCCGGCTTGGGGCGTTTTTGTGATTTTGGCGCGGGAGCTGACGATCGCCGGTTGGCGCGTGAACCAAACCAGCATTTCGGGGGCAAACCTCTGGGGCAAACTGAAAACCGTCAGCCAAATCGCCGCGATCGCCCTGTTGTTGGCCCCAGTGATGGATGCTTACTCCCTTTGGGCGATCGGTCTCTTTTGGGTCTCTGTGGCCCTAACCATAATCTCCGGCGCAATTTATCTCATTCCGGTTGGTAAACAGAGCGTTGAATCCGGTGCTTAGATCACGTCTTTCTTGATTTTTCTCACACAGAAAAACATTAGAATTGACGTTGACATGCGCGGCCATATCCTAGCGATCGTCCTCGGGGTCGTAGCCCAGATCGGAGCAACCGGACACCACAATCATCGCTGTAAACCCCGCTTGCATGGCAAAAACGACGGGTTGAAGCATCAGCGAAGCGCCTCGGCGACGGGTGTAAACACTGACTTCCCGGCGGCTGTAGTCGGCGAACCATTCGGAAATTCCGAACGGTTGCGATTGCTGGGGCCGCCACTGAAGGTAGTCACTCGCCAGGTCAGTCAGTCCACACAGCAAAACAGTCAAGACACCGCACCAGGTGGTGAGGGTGCGCGTGAACCGGACACCGCAGGCTTGGAAGCCACGGGCAATCAGGATCGACCCAAGGAATAAGCCACCAATCCAAATGGTGCAGGTCACGACGTAGAACGTTTTAGCCCATCCTGGATCGTTTGCGAGTAGGGCGGCTTTGGTCACGGCTCCCGCCCAGCCCACTGCCAAGCCCAACACGGCCCAAGCAAAAAACGCAACGATTCCCCGCATCTATTCCCCCAGGGCCTTCAGCAGGTCGATCGCGGATGACTCAGGCGCTGGTGACTCGGTGGCGGGACGCACGATCGGTGTGGTGATGCACTCAGTTTGAGAAAAATCCACGTCATTGTGGCAAATCCTGACCATCACAAATCCATCCCCGTCATTTTCGGGATCGTAGACCCCATAGCGAATCCACCCGCAGTCAGGGATGAGCGTGTCTAGCAGCTCAAAGGCTTGCTGTTTCAAATTTTCTAGGCGCTCTTCGGTTTCTGGTGATGGGTTTTCTTCGTCTAGGGATAGCCACTCAGCGGCCATCTCGCCAACCAATTCCTTGACTCGCCGCCAGCCCTTACGGCGAGCTTCCTTGAGTTCTGTCAGCACTAAGTCTTCCATTGCCGTCACCGTTGATGCTGCCGAGACTCTACAGCCCAGTGTGAGCACTGATGGCGATCGAAGTCACAAAAAACAAAGCCCACTCGACCGATCGGGTGGGCTTTGCTGGATGGCGCATCAGTTTAATCCGCATTGCTCTGGCTCGAACGCGGCCAGAATGATGCAACGGAAGTCTGGCTTGGGCGATCGTTGCAAGCGAAGGGAGACAGCTAGCTGTTTTGCATCCCCTCAATCATCTTAATCACCCGCTGCATCTCGGTTTGTAAACCGGTAATCTGGCTTTGCAGCGGCTCGACTGTTTGGGCGATCGCCTGCTGAATACCATGGTCGATCGCCGCCAGGATTGAATAGGAATTCAGGCTAGAAAACTAGAGATAGCGAGAAATTTTAATTTTGCTGACCTTATTGATGGGTTCTGCACTCTCCCAATAAAAACAGAAAATCACTAGATAAGGAAGAATAGCAATAATATTAGTCAGCACCGTAGCAATTACATGGATGATAAAACTTTCTTCCAGTCCCATGAATCCAGAAGGAATGTAAATTGCCACAGAAGCAATACCCATAAGCAGAATTGTAACTAAAACGCTCAATACCGTAGTTCCAGCAATTCTCCATCGCCTTCCTTGAGTTAACTGGGTGCTGCGCTGTCTAGCCTGAGAGCCAGTGGTTCCTTCCAAAACAACAACTGGATCTACTAGTGCAAAGCGCAATGCTAAAATCACACCGGGAATAATAAATAAAACTGTTCCTCCCAAAATAATTAAATTTGTCGTTATACTCGTCGCAAGCATCTTAAAGCTCCTACGAAAGGCATAGGTCATCGCTTGTTGGTAGCTGACGGCCAATCCTTTTTGGAATTGAGATGCTCCATAGAATAATCCGCCAATGTAGATGGGCTTAACAATAAACTCAATGGTGCTTGAGAGACGCATTGAGTATTTTAGAAAACTCATCTCATCACCATTAGCCCATTCTGGAAAAACATAGAAGTCAAAATAGCTGCAAATGAGCGAGCCTGGTAGCCAGACCGTGAGAACAATAGCACTAAATAGTTTGATGTTAGACTTGAATAGATTCACAGCCTCTGTAATTTTATTCATTGAATTGATTCCGCCTAACTTTGCGACTTATTAGCCTGACGCAGAATGTGATACTTGAATAAGGTGTTCTTTCTTAAAGCTTGGATTCAAACTTAAGTTTTTCACACTTTATTCAGCATCCATCGATATCGTCAAGTATTCATGATTCAGTATTTATGACCCTAACTCGCTTTATTGTTGTCCTGACTGGGCTTTGCGTCATCTTGGCGCTGGTGCTCTGGCTCGTCAGCGCCCTGCAACAGCTCTACTGGCAGGTGAGTTGGACAGCTCCGTTTTTGGGGCCGGTGGTGGTGGTGTTGACCTTGGCCCTGTTGGGGGCCTTGCTGGTGGCGTTTTTTCGGTATGTGCGGCCCCTGGATTGGCCCCAAGATTGGCGATCGCTCTGGCAGGTGACCCAGCGATCGATCACTGGACAAACGCCCCCCACTCCGCCGGAACCCAGCCCCACCGTTTCCGAAGTGAAAACCGAAGCGGCCGGCGCGGCGCTGGAGGCTGTGCGGGCCCAGGTGGACTTAATTCGCGATCGGGTGGCGCGGCAGGCCCTGTTGGATCGATCGCGCGAAATTGAAAGCAGCTTGGCCCGGGGCGAGTTGCTGTTGGTGGTGTTTGGCACAGGGTCAGCGGGCAAAACCTCCTTGGTGAATGCCCTGCTGGGACGGGTGGCCGGAACCATTGGCCCCACCATGGGCACAACGGAAGAGGGCGAAACCTATCGGCTGGCGCTGCCGGAAATCGATCGCGCCTTGTTGATTACGGATACGCCGGGCATTTTGGAAGCGGGGGTGGCGGGAACCCAGCGCGATCGCCAGGCACGGCGGCTGGCGGCTGAAGCGGACTTGCTGATTTTTGTGGTGGAAGGCGACTTGCAGCAGTCGGAATTGGAGCCATTGCAACAGTTGTTGGCGATCGGGAAGCGATCGCTGCTGGTGTTCAACAAAACCGATCGCTACCCCGAGGCCGATCGCACCGCGATTTTGGCCAAATTGCGGGAACGGTTGGCAGAACAGCTCCCCACTGCGGATATTGTCCCGATCGCGGCGCGGCCGGCGGCGGTGCGGTTGCCCAACGGGGAAACCCTGACCCCCGACCCGGAAATTATGCCCCTGATTCGGCGGATCGTGGCGGTGTTGCGGGCCGAAGGGGAAGAACTGATTGCGGACAATATGTTGCTGCAAGCCCAGCGCTTGAGCGATCGGGCCCGCCAACTCATTGATGCCCAGCGACGACGACAGGCCGAAGCCGTGGTCGATCGCTATCAGTGGCTGGGGGCGGGGGCCGTCGCCGTCACGCCTATTCCGGTGGTGGATTTGCTGGCCACGGCGGCGGTCAATGCCCAGATGATTTTGGAATTGGGCAAGGTCTATGGCTGCAACTTAAGTGGCGATCGGGCACAGGAGTTGGCCCTGTCCCTCGCCAAAACCATGACCGGCTTGGGTATTGTCAAGGGAGCCATGGGAATTTTGACTACCGCGCTCCAAGTGAACATCGCCACCGCCATCATCAGCCGAGCCATCCAAGCGGTGACAGCGGCCTATTTAACCCGCATTGCCGGCCGCAGTTTCATTGAATATTTTCGTCACGATCAAGATTGGGGCGATGGTGGCATTAGCGAAGTGGTCAAAAAACAGTTTCAGCTAGAACAACGCGATCAGTTTGTAAAACGGTTTGTGCAACAGGCGATCACGAAAGTGGTGCAACCGATCGCCCAAGAAACTGCGCCACAACCAAAGCCGCCCGATCGCACCTCTCCTAACCCCTAATTTTTCCTCCAGCAAGCTGTGGCTAATTCCCAGCAAATCATCTCCCAGCAAATCATCCCAAAAAGAAACCACCCAATGAGGGTGGCTCTTTGATCCATTATTCAAGCAATGTTCGATCAGCGTTCAATCAGCTAATACTCAATTAGCTAATACTCAATTCGACAATGGAAACAGTTCGGAATTCAACAGCAAGCCTTCGGCAGAAAAGCCTCTGGCAAGAAACGTTCAAAAACCTCAGAAACCTCAGAAACATCAGAAACATCAGAAACATCAGCAACAAACGTTGCCATGGGTAGGCTTGCAACCGACGCAGGCGACCCAAACCCTTTGACCAAATCGAGGCCAAGCTTGGGCTGGCGATTGCTAGGACAGTGCTCCAGCGGTTGCCGACATGGCCGTTTCCGGTCTTGTTTTGAGCCTCAGATCACCATGCTCATGGCCGATACTTGAGAATTGGATGGTGGAATGGGGGCTTGGTCTTAGGCGAATTCAGATTCAGACCGACTGAATCTTTGAGACTGAAAACGACTTAATCCAGTTCTCTTCCAACCAAGCCCAACCAAAATCCAACATCATCAATCGTCGTCAAATGCAAGTCAAATCAAAATCAAACACAAACAGCAATCAGAGAGGAATTAGGGAGCCTCCTAAGTCATCAGAAATGTTTGAGACGAAATGTTTGAGACTTTGAGATATCGAAAGGGTGACCCGTGATGTTCAGCGGAGCCAGCGAGTTAATCAGAACTCAAGCCAGCCATCAACATCATCAAGGTCGAAAAGCCGAGAAAACCTGTCTTCAGTTGCCAGCAGTTCCACAAAACAAGCAAGAACTGACTGATCAAACGATCAATGAGAAACAGCGAACCGCAAAATCGTGACAAGCCAACTGCGAAAGACGGATAACCAACTGCGCTTTAGCTGAGCTAACTAATTGGCTAACGGATTGGCTAATGATTATTTTAGCCAACTAAGACTTCCGAGAGGATTCTGATTCAGAATCAATGACAATGCTGCATGTTACAAGCCCATCAAAACCACTGGGGTTTTGGTTAACGAACAGAGCCACAAGGTCTATGTAGCCCTCTACGAAACGAGGCAATAACTTGAAACGATGGTTAAGGGAGTTAACTAACTAGGTTGTCTAGCGCTAACTGATCTGATTCTAATGGGTTTGATCCCCGTAGGTTGAAATAATTCGCAACTGTTAAAAAATGCGATCTATAGCAATAAAGAAGTCAGAAATGGGGCTTTTTAGTTGCGATTTACTTACAAATGGTTATGAACCCAATAGTGCTTGCTAGCGGGTTGGGGAAAATTGACGCGATCGCCCTTCATATTTCAGATGTTCTGGCAAGGGCTGATCCCGGCTTGTTGATCCCGGCTTTCGGAGCGAGTTGGGACCAAGGGCGCGATCGGGCGCTGACGGAGGGCGGTACATTCCCGGCAGCGATTCCCCAACACCCTACCCGAGGCAAATTAGGGATCGATTAGGGACGGGTTAGAGACTGATTAGGGTCAGGTTTTGGAGCAAGGGATTCTGGAAGGGATTTTGGAAGGAATTTTGGGCCGATCGAACCTGGCTGCATTTCCGTGTGCCAGGACGCTGCCAAAGTTGGGATGGGTCGTTTACCATCAACTGCAATTGTCGTTGTTTGCCTGCGACTGCCATGCCTCTCGATTGCAGCCATATTCAGTTTCGCGATCGCGCCGAAGAGATTGATTTTGACCAGCTCCATCAACTGTTTCAGGACACGGCATTTTGGGCGCGCGATCGCCGCCGAGAGGACGTGGAATTAGCCGTGGCCAACAGTTTGCCGGTGATTAGCGCTTGGGATGGCGATCGGTTGATTGGGTTTGCCCGGGCCACCTCCGATGGCATCTATCGGGCCACAATTTGGGACGTGGTGGTTCATCCCACCTATCAAGGGGCTGGCATTGGGCGCAAATTGGTGCAAACGGTTTTGGCGCACCCGCAACTCTGCCGGGTGGAGCGAGTCTATTTAATGACCACCAATCAACAGGCGTTTTATGAACGGATTGGTTTCCAGGAAAACCAAAGCACCACCATGGTGTTGTTGAATCAACCCTTGATTGAACCCTTGCCAACTTGCCAAGGGGCGGAGGTGGTGCCGGTGGCGGAGGTGGTGGCCCAACCCACATCGGCCTAGGGACTGCGGCACAATGGCTAGGGTGTCTTGCGATCGAGGCCGGCCGTGAAGTTTGCAACTTGGACAGTGGGTTTACGTCACCTGTGGCGCGATCGCCCTTGGGTGGTGGGTTTGGGGGCTGCGGGAGCCGTGGCTTTGGGGGTTGGTGCGGCCCTGTCGCCCATGGGAGATTGGTTGGCCAATCGTCAGGCGAACCAGTCCCCCACAACGGGATTAGCCGAAGTGGCCGCGGCCCGAATTCACCAAGAAACGCCCAGTCCCGAGGCCAAGGATCCCAAAGCGGCCAAAGTGCCTCCCCTGACGGAGTTGGCGGAATCGGCCAACTCCTTGACCCGATCGGGCGCACGCTATGTGTTGGCCACGGAAGCCCTGAGCGTCAAAGACCATGCAACGGCCCTGAAGTGGCTGGAAAATGCTGATGATCCGGTGCTGTTGGCTCCGGTGTTGGCCCTGCGGGCCAAGGCGCAACTCCAAGGGGGCGATCGGGCTGGGGCCAGCCAAACCTGGCAAACCCTGCTGAAGCAATTTCCCCAGGATCCGGCCACGGCGGAAGCGCTCTATGGGTTGGGTCAACAGGATCCAAAGTGGCTTGATCGCCTGGTGGCGGCCGATTCTCCCTGGAAATCGCATCCCCGGGCGATTGCGGTAGCCAAGCAACGGTTAGCCCAAACGCCCGATCGCCCCGACTGGTTCCTATATCTATTGCGCCATGCCCCCGATGCGCGGGACGTGGGCAACTATCTGGGGCCCTTAGAAAGTCAGTTCGCCACCGCCATCACCCCCGCCGATTGGGCCACGATCGGGCGGATCTATTGGGATCGTCGTCAATACGCCAAGGCCGGTGATGCCTACGCCAAAGCCACCCCCAGCCCCCTCCATGCCTATCGGGCCGGGCGGGGGGCCCAACTAGGGGGCAAACGGCCCGAGGCGATCGCCCGCTATCGTCGTCTGATTCAGCAATTTCCCCAAGCTCCGGAAGCGGCCTTTGGCATGACCCGTTTGGCCCGGTTAGTGCCGCCGGCCGAAGGTTTGGCCCTGCTCGATCGCGCCCTGGCCAACCCCACCCATGCCCCTCGGGCCCTGCTGGAGCGAGTGCGGATCCTGAAAAATCAGCAACAGCCCACCACGGCCGATCGCGATCGACTCTTCAAAACCTTCAGCAACAGCGACGCGGCCGGCGATTTGCGCTGGCAACTGGCCGAGGAAGCCGCCACCACCAGCCCCCAAGCGGCCCGCCAATGGGCGATCGCCCTGGTGCAACAAAACCCTGAGCATGAAGATGCCCCCCGGGCCAGCTTTTGGGCTGGGCAATGGGCCGCCCAGTTGGGAGACCAAGCTGCCGCCCAAGCGGCCTACCGCCACACCCTGCAACAGTATCCCGAGTCCTACTACGCCTGGCGATCGGCGGTGAAGTTGGGGTTACCGGTCGGAGATTTCACCACCATTCGATCGGGGCAACCCACCCTGCAACCGCCGCCCCCCCGCGCCCCCTTACCCGCCGGATCGCCCACCCTGCAAGCGCTCTATCAACTGGAGCAAGACCGCGCTGCCTTTGACTATTGGCAAACGGAATTCCAAAACCGCAACCAGCCCACCTTTGCAGAGCAATATACGGACGGCACGTTGCGACTGGGCAATGGCGATTATTTAGCCGGTCTTTTTGCCCTGGCCAATTTGCGGTGGCGAGAGGAACCGGGCGATCGGGAACAGTTTGCGGCCGCCCGTCGAGACTTGAACTATTGGCGGCGGCTCTATCCCCGTCCCTATTGGGATGCGATCGCCGCCGGGGCCCGGGCCCAAAACCTGAATTCGGCCCTCGTGTTGGGGCTAATTCGCCAAGAGTCCCACTTTGAGCGCGACATCCGCTCGATCGCCAATGCCGTGGGCTTAATGCAGGTGTTACCTTCCACGGGCGAATGGGTAGCCAACAAAATCGGCTTCAAGGATTACACCCTGGAAAATCCCCCGAACAACATCAAACTCGGCACTTGGTTTTTGGACTATACCCACCGGGAATATGACAACAACAGTCTGCTAGCCGTCGCCGCCTACAACGCCGGGCCGGGCAATGTGAACCGCTGGGTGAAGCAATTTGGCACGGCGGATCTCGATCGATTCGTGGAGCAAATTCCCTTTTCGGAAACGCGCGGCTATGTGGAAAACGTGTTGGGCAATTATTGGAATTATCTCCGGCTCTACAACCCGGAAACCCAAGCAATTTTGCAACCGTTTCAAGCTGATTCCAAACCCCAAAACAGCCCCTAGAGGATGCTTAAAAATTCAAATCAAGTCAAACCAAGCCAAATGTCGATCTAATTCTAACTCTATTAATCAAAAAAAAGGGGTTCAGGCTGTTAATCAAATCACCCAAAACTTTGACATCGCCGCCATGAAATCACGTGGGACAAGGGGCTTAAGCCCCTTGTTGGCGAGGTAAACGATGTAAATAATGGATAATTTCCAGAAAGATATTGCAATCCTTAGCTGCTTTTCAAACAGATATTGAAAACATAAATGTAAATTTATTTAGAATTTGAATATGGTTGAATGATTGGGCAAAAATTGGCGGTACAGTTCACCAAAATTCTCCCACCGCCCCCGGTTTTCCATGCCCAAACTTTCCTCCTTCGCCGTTTTATGGGGACTGTTGCTTGGTTCTGGCCTGGTTGTTTCCAGCGTTGCCGCCCAAGAAGCTCCCGTAAACCCGCGATCGCGCCGTGATGCCGAAGCCCAAGTGAGCCAATGGCTGGAGCAACACCGCGCCAGTCCCCCTGCGATTCGGGCCTTTGTGCAGCGAATGCCGAAAGGAGGCGACATTCATACACACCTGAGCGGGGCCGTTTATGCGGAGCGTTATTTGGAGTGGGCCGCCGCCGATGGCTACTGCATTGATCCCCAGGCCCTAACCCTGATTCCACCGAGTGCCTGTGGTCAAAACAGCCGCTATTTTCCCGCCTCGCAGTTGCCCAATCGTCCTGACACCTACGATGCCCTGATTAATCTGTGGTCAACGCGCAATCTGCCTTTTGCCAATCGATCGGGACATGATCAATTTTTCCAGGCGTTTGGCGGCTTTTCGGAAATTTCTTCTGCTCCGTCGCGCCAGGACGACATGGTGGCGGAGGTGGCCAATCGCGCTGCTGATCAGCATATTTTCTATTTAGAACTGTTGATGACTGTTCAAGGCGCTGAAGTGCGTCAACTGGGGCGGGCGGTGGGCTGGAGTGGCGACTTTGCCCAAATGCGGCGCGCGCTGCTCGATCGCGGCTTAATGGATCTGGTTGTCCGAGGGAGCCAGGAGGTGGCGAATCTTGAACGCCAGGTCGCCAACACTTTACGCTGCGATACGCCCATGGCTCAACCGGGCTGTGAAGTGACGGTGCGCTATTTGCAACAAACCACACGCACCAAAGCGCCCGAAGAAGTTTTTGCCCAATTTGTTTATGCCTTTGAGTTGGCTAAAGCGAACTCTCGCGTTGTGGGGATCAACTTAGTTGCGCCCGAAGATAACCCGGTAGCCCTGCGCGACTACCAGCAACAAATGCAGATGTTGCAATTTCTAAAAACGCAGTTTCCGGAAGTCAAAATTTCTCTTCATGCAGGGGAATTAACCCTGGGCCTAGTGCCACCAAATGATCTGCGTTTTCATATTCGTCAAGCGGTGGAAGTGGCTCAGGCCAGTCGCATTGGCCATGGGGTGAGCATTCTCTATGAAAACAATCCCTTTCAATTGATGGCAGAAATGCGCAAACGGGGCGTGTTAGTCGAAATTTGTCTCACCAGCAATGAGGTGATTTTGAACGTGGCTGGCAACCAACATCCCTTCCGCGAATATCTCGCGGCCGGTGTGCCGATGACGTTGGCTTCCGATGATGAGGGCATTGCTCGCATTGATTTGAGCAACGAGTATGGATTGGCAATCTTGCGCTATCAGTTGAGCTATGCCGATCTCAAACGGTTGGCGCGCAATAGTTTGGAATATAGTTTCCTCTCGGGAGCCAGTCTTTGGAATTCGTCAAATTTTGACGCAGTGACTGCCGCCTGTGCCCAAGATTCGCCCAACGCTGCTTCCATTTCGGCGGGTTGTCGGGGCTTTTTGGCCCAGAGCGATCGCGCCCGGGTGCAGTGGAAACTTGAATCGGAGTTTGCCCAGTTTGAAGCCTTGCCCTCGTTTCGCACTGGCCCATAACGCAGGAAATTCACGATTTTCCTACGCCCGATTTTCCTACGGTTGAAAGAGCTGAACTAGATCGATCGCGCAGTCCGGGAAAGCCAGCGGGGCGATCGGGCGATCGCTCACCGTTTCTTCTTGGCTATAGCGGCCCGCTTCCGGTTGCCGAAACACCACCACCCGCCGATTCACCAAATCCACCACCCAATATTCCGGAATTCCCACCCGCGCGTAGAGATCCCGCTTGTGGGTCAGGTCTGTGGTCAGGGTCGATCGGGCAATTTCAATCACCCAAAACAGATCCGCTGGCCCCGGGTGGCGATCGCGAAAGGCTGATCGAGGCAACCGAACAATTGCCAAATCCGGCTCCGGCTCCGAGTCATCCAACGTAATTGGGTGTGCCTCACTAATCCAAGCTCGATCGCGCAACAACAACCGCAACCGATCGCCCAAACTGCTGCACTGGTAGCGGTGTTCTGGCCCTTCCGGTGACATTTCAATAATTTGCCCGTTCAACAGTTCCACGCGGCGATCGACCAGCAGGCCCGCCGCGATCATTTGGTGATATTCCGCCACAGTCCATTGCGCCAGGGTCAACATAATTGCGTTGTCGCGTCGTCACGCGGCAGACTCTACGGTTGAAAGAGCTGGGCCAAGTCGATCGCGCAGTCCGGAAAAGCCAGCGGGGCGATCGGGCGATCGCTCACCGTTTCCTCTTGGCTGTAGCGGCCCGCTTCCGGTTGCCGAAACACCACCACCCGCCGATTCACCAAATCCACCACCCAATATTCCGGAATTCCCACCCGCGCGTAGAGATCCCGCTTGTGGGTCAGGTCTGTGGTCAGGGTCGATCGGGCAATTTCAATCACCCAAAACAGATCCGCCGCGCCGGGATGTCGTTGGACAAATTGGGATCGATCGCCCCGCACCACTGCAATATCCGGCTCCGGTTCCGAATGGTCTAGGGTAATCGGTCGCGCTTCCCGCACATAGGCTCGCCCCCGCAGGCGATCGCGCAGCCACTCCGCCAGGGTTTCGCCGCGATAGGTATGCTCCGGCCCTTCCGGTGACATTTCAATAATTTGCCCGTTCAACAGTTCCACACGGCGATCGACCAATAGGCCCGCCGCGATCATTTGGTGATATTCCGCCACAGTCCATTGCGCCAGGGTCAACATAGGCGACCAGTTTCGATCGGGGAATTGTCCCCAGTCTATCAACAGGTTTGATGGCCTAGGGCGCGGCGTTTTGGGTCTCGACTAGGGCGGCAAATTCCGCGAGAGACTGCCGCAATCGATCGCCCGCCACTTCACTCAAATCATTGTGGCCGGCACCAGCGATCCAGAGCGATCGCTTCATTCCGGGAGCGGCGGCGTAGAGTTGCTGCCCGTGGGACCAATTAATCGTTTGATCCTGTTGACCATGAATGACTAAAACGGGCGATCGCACCTGGGCCAACTTACTGTGATTGGTGAACTTGTCAAAGGGGAAAATCGCAATCGGTAACACCACCCGAAAAGCAGAGGTGAAAGTGCTTTCCAAAATTAAGCCTCCCACCGGATGCCGTCGCGCCAACTCCGTGGCCGATCCACCCCCGAGCGATTGCCCATAAACCAGAAGATTGCGCGGCGCAATTTTCAAAGTTTGGGTGAGATATTGATATGCCGCTTCCGCATCTTCATAGGCATTGGCCTCGCTGGGGCTGCCGTCACTGGTTCCATAGCCACGATAATCGTAGGCAAACACCGGATAGCCCCAGTTATGTAACTGAAACAGCCAGGGCCGAATTTGCCCCAAGTCACTGGCATTACCGTGAATATAAAGAATGGTCGATCGGGCGTTTTTCTGTGGCAAATAAAGGGCTGAAATTTTTTCCCGAGGATTGACCGGAATTTTCAAAATTTCAGGGCTGTCAACATAGCTCGGCGGCGGTGGCAAAAAGATCATGCTATCCGCCCGAAAGAAGACATACAGCGTAATTGCCACATAGACAAAAACAATTGATCGAATCAATCGCTGCCAACTCAGTTCACCAATTAACAGCGATCGCAACTGGGAAGACCACATTACCAGTGACCCATTTTGATTTTTATCAGCTAGTTTGACCGATGGTCGCCGCCCGCGGCCCGCCAACCGGCCACCCGCACCACAGGCAGCCAAGGGGCCGGTTTTGATCGGCTTGCGACTTTAGCAACATCAAGGTTGTAAAATATCGCCTCAAGACTGGCCTTACAGTCGAGAGAGTCGAACCACTAGGTGAATTGCCCATGACCGCCACAACCCCCGCACCCACGACCACGCCTGCGTTTTGCGACGGCATTCAATACTTCGGTGCGCCTTGGCCCGAATTTGACACCCTGGGTGCTGCGCCAGCCGTGGATGCGACCACAGGGGCGATCGCCAGTCCGAGCGATCAAGCGGCGGCCTTCCAAACTCTCCTGGCGGCCGATGCCCTGCGCTACCTGATTGTGCAAATGACCGCCAGCAAGGAATCGGGCCACCCCGGCGGCTATGCCAGTTCCGCCGATGTGATGGCGGCGCTGATCATGCTGGGCTACAAGAACTTCACCACGGAAGTGGGTCACCATGCCCCCGGTTTCTATTCCCAGGTATTCTTGGATCGATCGCTCGAAGCCATGGGCATCACAACGGTGCAGCAACTGCGCGATCGTTTCCGGGAAACCCACGGGCTGCTGGGTCACCTGTCGGGACAAATTCCCGGCTTGCTCGCCCCCGCCGGCCCCCTGGGCCAGGGTCAGCACTTCGCCATGGCCGGCGCGAAGCTGTTTCCCGGCACGCTGTTCCCCGTAACGATCGGGGATGGCGGCCTGGGCGAACCCTACATCATGAGCAGCTTTGGCCACTTCAACACCGCCTATCCGCAGGCCACCAACTTCCTGCCGATCCTGATTTGGAACGGCTATAGCCAAGAGCACCACAGCATGGTCTCCACCAAATCCAACGCCGCCATGGAAGCCTACTGGCGCGGCAACGGCTTTGAAGAAGTGGTGTTGCTGGATGCCAAGGCTTTCGACGATGCCGACCAAGCGGGCGATTACGTCGATAGCACCCAGTTCTCCTTTGCCCAGCGGTTGGTTTTTGCCCAAGCGGTGCTGGAAGCCACCGACAAGGCGGCGAAGTTGGCCTTGGGTGGCAAGCTGACGGTGCTGATCATCAAGCAACTGAAGGGGGCGGGTGTCCACAAGCGCGGGGCCCAATCTCACAACCTCTATCCCGGTGACAACCTGGAGCGGGACTATATTGTGGCGGCCCTGAAGGAACGGGCCCTGTCGCCGGAGGCTTGGCAACTGGTGCGGACGAATTTTGAGCGATCGGGCGGTGGCCCCGGCTCCCAAGTGGCCGTCACCGAAAGCGTTCGGCCCCTGGCGGATTTGGGCAAGCTGAACCTGGTGGAATTCCCGGCCGGCGAAAAGAAAGTTTCGACCACGGCCATGGGCGATCTGGTGGTGCAAGTGGGCAAGGCTGACCCGGATTTCATCGTCACCAACGCCGACGGTAACGCCGCCTCGGGCATCAACAACATCAACGTGGGCCTGAAAATTGTTCACCCCACCACCGACCCCACCTATTTCCAACAGCCCGATGGTCAGGTCTACGAACCCCTGAACGAAGATGCCTGCGCCGGGTTGGCCGTGGGTCAAGCGCTGTTTGGGGCGCGATCGCTCTGGTGTTCCTACGAGTCCTTTGCGATCAACGGGCTGCCGATTTGGCAAACCGTCACCCAAGCCATGGCCGAACTGCGCCGCCCCACCCCCGCCACGGTCTGCCTGTTCACGGCGGGTGCGTTGGAGCAGGGCCGCAACGGCTGGACGCACCAACGCCCGGAAATCGAAAACTACTTCGCGGCGATGATGCGCAACGGCAATATCTTCCCGCTGTTCCCCTGCGATGCCAACAGCACCCAGGCTTGTTATGAGTGGGCGCTGGCTCAGGTGAACAAGGGGATCACAATTACGGTCAGCAAGTCGCCGCTGCCGATCGTTTCGACCTTTGAGCAAACGCGCCAAGCCTTGCAGGATGGCGGTTTTGTGTTGCAAGAAACGCCCGGTGAGAAAACGGTGGTCTTGGCGGTGATTGGCGATATGACGCTGACCCCGGCGATCGCGGCGGCGGAACAGTTGGCGGCCCAGGGCATCGGTTCGCGGATTGTGGCGGTGATCAGCCCCCGTCGCCTGTACCGATCGACCGATGTGGCGGTGGAGATGTGCTCGGAGCCGGATGCTCACTTTGTGGATGATGCGACGTTCGATCGGCTCTTTGGCGGTGATGCGTTGTTGGGCGTGACCGGCGGCACGAGTGCGATGCTGGAGCCGATCGTCTTGCGTAGCACGGCCCCGCGCGATGTGTTTGCCTGGAAGCGCGGCGAAACGACGGCTACTGCTGGCCAACTGATGGGTCTGAACGGTCTGACGGCGGAGAACCTGGTAAAACGGGCGATCGCGCTGTTGGGTTAGGGCTGTGACGATCCCAGGGCGATCGTCGTGGTAGAAGTGCTATAAGTGGGGGTATTATCTCGCAGTTGCGGGGTAATACCCCTTGGACTAGAGTTAGACTGTAGCTGATTGATAACACTCTGCTGAAGGAGTTATCCTGCATATACGGTCTAATAAATACCTGGCCCTCCAATCGGAGATGAGGATGTAGTGAAGATATCGTTTAGTAGCTTCAAAAGTAAAAATGATTAAGAAATAATGCACTGTCATACAGTACTGATTGTATACGAGAGGCTTTATTGTGGAGCTGAGATTACCTGAAGTGAATTTGCTGTTGAGTGGTGGGATAGATTCGACAGCCCTAGTTGCTTTTTATATTTCACAAGGATTGCTTGTGAAAGGATTTCACTTTAACTATGGACATCCTAGTAGTGCTGCCGAGAAGCGTGCAGTCAAAAATATTTCATCTTACTATAAAATTCCTGTAACAGAAATTAATTTAGGCTTATCAATAGTTAGTAACAAGGGAGAGTACTACTGCCGAAACGCTATTCTATTATTTTCTGTTGCTAGCCTTTCTTCCTCCAAATCAGCTAGACTCGCTATAGGTATTCATAAAGGTACTCCATACTACGACTCCTCTAAAGCCTTCGTCGATGACATGCAAAGAATTCTCGATGGATATTTTAGTGGTTCTACCCAAATTGAAGCCCCATTTTTAGAGCTTACAAAAAGCGAGATACTAAGTCTCTGTGACGAGTTGAAAGTTCCAGTTGAAATTACCTACAGCTGTGAGCGAAACAGCGACATTCCTTGTGGGGAATGCTCATCCTGTATTGATAGGAGAATATTAAATGAGAGTGAGTGAAATTTGTAAGTCACGACAAATTCTTACAATCAATACATCTACACCCATTATTATTCCGTCTTTTTCAAGTCGCGGCTTTCCTTTCATCGAAGACATTTACAACAACACAAAACGATATCTGAGTAAATCTTCTTTAATAAGTGCCTACGACATTCATTATGGAAACATTTCTCAAGATGATATATACTCTTCAGATATTCTCTTTATTGATAGCGGCGGTTATGAAGCTAAACCTGTTTCAGATTTAACTGAATCATATGTAGATGGGCGTTTATCAAACGGATGGTCAACCGATTATTACGAAGCCGTCCTAGAAAGATTACAGCCTCTTTCCAGACTAGTAATTGTGAATTACGATTACTCAGACCCTCATCCTATTAGCACTCAAGTTAATTTAGCAAAAAAACTTTTCCAAAAATATCCCAATTATGCTGCCAACTTTCTATACAAGCCAGAAGATGG
Source organism: Limnothrix sp. FACHB-881 (assembly GCF_014698135.1). NCBI lineage: Bacteria > Bacillati > Cyanobacteriota > Cyanophyceae > Pseudanabaenales > Pseudanabaenaceae > Limnothrix > Limnothrix sp. FACHB-881. The sequence goes on along the minus strand of NZ_JACJSN010000022.1, from coordinate 50,469 downwards.
TAAGAGCTTAATTAATTTAGGCACTTTAACTAATAACATTCAATTGATCGAACCATTCTCAATTTTAGGAATTACTGAGAAAGAGTTAGGAGGCTCACTTTTTGAGAGATGCTGCAATCTTCTTCAAATTCGTACTGCACTTCTAGAGATAGGACTGGAAACACCAATTCATATTTTCGGTTGCTTGGATCCTGCTACTATGGTTATTTACTTTTTATGCGGGGCTGATGTTTTTGATGGATTAGCTTGGTTGCGGTACACATTTGATCACGGGTTTGTGGCATATCATTCAACTGCAACCGTTTTGAAGAAACAATGGTGTATTTCTGAAGAGGATTTATTACTTACCCGTTGGATTTCCAACCTTGAGTATCTTGAAGCTTTAACTAGAAGCATGAAAAAGTTCTGTAAAACAGGCTTGATTAATGAATTTTGTCTAGGTCAAAGTCTTCTTACACAAGTGTTGTGTTTGGTTAAACTAACAGGTATTGAGTTTGAGGGAGGAAGCTGATGAGCAGTAGTAGTGGCTCAAGATATACCCCAAAGAGTTCAGAAATTGAGCGACTGATTCAGCAAGTTAGAGATTGCACTGAAGAATCGGTCTACAACAGCCAAGCTAATAGTCTTCTTCAAGAAGTATTAAAAGATTTTAACCAAAGGGATACTTCAAAGAACTGGAATTATATTAATGCCTTAAAAGATGCAATAAATGAGGGAATTGAAGGAACCTTTGATCTAGCTTTTGGTGGCTCGGTTCGCAAGCACACCTACATTAACGGTTTGAGCGATGTTGATTTACTTGTACAAATAAACAATACCTCGTTGGCGCAGGCATCACCACGGGAAGTTTTAAGGCATTTTGAATCTCAAATCAAAGCTGCGTTAAGGAATGTGGATGGCGTTCAGATTTCGTCCGGTAATTTGGCAGTAACAGTGTCTTACCCAGATGGCACTAAACTGCAACTGTTACCCACAATAAGAACAGCTTCAGGGTTCCGAATTGCAAGTTCTAGAGATCCGGGGCAATGGAGCAATGTTGTACGCCCAGCTTCTTTTGCTCGTAAGCTGACCGAAGTAAATCAAGCTAATTCTGGGAAGGTAGTGCCAATTATCAAGCTATTCAAGGGGCTGATGCATGAGTGTGGAGTAGACCTATCAGGTTATCACGCTGAATCGCTTGCTATAAAGGTTTTTGAGAACTATCAGGGTGGTACATCTTATAAAGAAATGTTGATTTTTATGTGCCGTGCCTCTACAGATTTTGTTAAATCACCAATAGCAGATCGTACTGGGCAGTCTTTGCATGTAGATGATTACTTAGGCTCAGCTAATAGTCTCCAGCGGCATCAAGTTTCTAAATCATTATCAAGGTTGGTAGCACAAATGGAGGTAGCTGACACACGACGATCACTAGCAAAATGGCAAGAGTGGTTTGGTGATGAGTAATCCTAACAATCCTCTAGTCGAACAACTCAAAACAATGAGTCGGCGAGCTAATCAGATGGCTACTATGCATAGTAGACTCAGAGACCACTACGATTGGTGGAATTCAACAACAAACATTTTCTTGTTAATCTTTTCAGCTTGTTTACTTGCGATCGCCTTTATTTCTGATGATTTCCTGCAACGTACTACGGGTATTTCACCTGATATCTTTAAGTGGATTAACGGTATTACTGCTACAGCCAATTTCTCGGTCAGTCTTGTGCTCCTCGCTTGGCAACCTGCTGAAAAAGCTGCGGCACATGCTCAGGCAGTAAATCACTATGCAAAGATGAGGTATGAAATTAAGCGATTGGAAGCCAAGTCAACCCAACTAACTGAAGATAAGGTTAGTACGCTAGAGGAGGCTTATTTCAACACACGTGACCTGCCTGGAATATCAGAGAGACAATTTCTTCCTCTGAAACAGTGGCATTTGTTTAAAATAGCCATCAGTAAGGAAATTGATGCAAATCCATATGTACCTTTGTGGTTCTTACGATTGAAGATCTTACTGAAAAGCAATAGAAGGCCCCCCAGTCAACCTTAGCCCCAGCTAGTTGGCACTAACAACGATCAGCTTTCAAATTTCATATTCTCTGCCAACATGTTGCAAAATAAAGTTCCTTGCTCGATAGCGTCATCCAAGGCAACGTGACTGTGTGAAATAGTAGAAATCCAACGTTTCGGCATATTTCGTTTGGCAGCTTGTGAATACTCTGTTTTAAGTATGGCCATTGCGTAAGTCTTGATATCTAATGCTGAATGAGAGAATGGGCTTTCGCCGGTGAATCGAATCAAATACCAGTACACAAATAAAAAATCAAACCCGGCGGGGTAAGCCACAAATACTGGGTTTTCAGGTAATGACTTCAACCAAGCCAGATAACTCTGCATAGCATTTGAAGGCTCTTGAGGGTCGATCTGAGTTGCTTGCCAAGCATCAGGTTGGCTTTGCCACCATTCCATTGTTTTAGGATCGGCGCTTCCGTCGGAAAGAGGTTTAAGGTTAATAGCGAAAGTTCCAACCAGGGTTTTATCTTTCAAGTAGGCAGCAGATGCAAGGCTAAGCATTGAGTTCGGCCCAGGGATAGGACCGTTAGTTTCAATATCGGTACTGACATAAACTTCAGTCATGATTGTTTAGACAAATAGTCAAGCTGCTTCTTAATTATGATCTATTTACTGACATCAGTCCAAAACCATTTTCATATGTGCTTAGTAATCAAGGTAAGGGCTGTATCTTGCCGTGGATGATGCACAGCGTTCGATCGCCCCTCTGGCAGTGATACGTTGTCGGGCGTGACCGGCGGCACGATCTCCACGTTGGAGTCGATCGTCTGATGGGCCTCAACGGTCTGACGGCGGAGAAACTGGTGAAACGGGCGATCATTGCAGCCGAATGAATCGTTAGCCGTCTTAAACTTCAGCCTCGCCCCCCTGTCGCCCTCAAAAAAATGCTTGAATTAAGCGATAAGCTCAAACCATCCTGATAAGCCACTGTAAGATCATTTGTCCTTGTATGGCGATGGCAAACCTACCCCACTTCATTCAATATCAAGGCAGCAAAAGGAAGCTAGCAAAACACATCCTCCAGTTCTTTCCCAAAAAACTCAATAGGCTAGTAGAGCCTTTTGCTGGAACTGCTGCAATTAGTGTTGCTACGTCCGCAAGTCAGATCACCCAGAGTTTTTGGTTAAATGATCTGAACCATCCGCTGATCAAGCTCCTAGAACTAGCTGTAGAAAAACCAGACGAAATAGCCGATTTTTACTTAGAGCTATGGAATCAACAACATCCCAATTCTGTAGACCATTACTTTGAAGTCAGATCAAAATTCAATGAGACTAACGATCCAAAACTACTTCTTTATCTACTAGCAAGATGCGTTAAAGGGTCAGTTCGCTACAATTCCGAAGGATTGTTTAACCAAAGTCCGGACAAAAGACGCAAAGGAACACGACCCGAAACAATGAGAAAAAACATAGTTGGTGTTTCTAGTTTGCTCAAAAGCAAATGTAAGTTTACCAATTTGGATTACCGAGAAGTATTAGAGCAAATCCAGGAAGATGATTTTATCTATATGGATCCTCCATACCAAGGTGTCTGCGGAAATAGAGATTCAAGATATTTGTCTGGAATAGATTTCGATGATTTTGTGTTGGTGCTTGAACAATTAAATCGCAAAGGATCTGCATTTATCATCAGTTACGACGGTAAATTGGGTGATAAGGCGTTTGGCAAAGTTCTTCCTAAGCGCTTAAACCTTGAAAAAATCGAAATCGAAGTTGGCAGATCTTCGCAGTCTACCTTACTAGGCAAAGCAGAAAATACAATTGAGTCGCTGTACTTGTCGCCAAGTTTATCCAAAAACTTAATGAATACTAAAATCTGTGATTTTAGCTATATTGACCAGCAACCAAAGCAGCTAACCCTCTTGGAAACGCATGGAGAATTCGCAGCAGCCACCCGATAACTTCCTGGAACTTTGCCGTTCTGTAACAGCAAAGAGACCGAAAGCAGTCATTGACCACATCTTGCAACACGGATTTATTACAACTGAGGAATTAAAAGAAACTTACGGTTATAACCATCCCCCAAGAGCAGCTAGAGATGTCAGAGAAAACGGTATCCCGTTAGAAACTTTTCGTGTTACTGGAAGCGATGGCAGAAAAATAGCTGCATATCGATTTGGAGATATTAGCAAGGCAAGATTCACTCGCCTTTCTGGCAGAACAGGTTTATCCAAGCAGATTAAAGAGGCGCTGATTAGCAGATATGGATGCAGGTGTTTTATTTATCTTGAAGAGGTCAATCAACGCGAATTACAAATTGATCATCGTGTCCCTTTTGAAGTTGCTGGTGAGCCGGATCTAGCCCCAGAAAATTTCATGTTGCTTTGTGGCTCAGCTAACCGGGCTAAGTCGTGGTCATGCGAACATTGCGAAAACTGGAACAGCATTAAGGATAAATCTATTTGTCTATCCTGCTACTGGGCTTATCCAGAAAGCTATGAGCATATTGCAATGCGGCAGATCAGAAGAATAGATCTGCTTTGGGAAGGAGATGACATTGAGATTTATGAAAGACTCAAGCAAAGGGCTGTCAGCCTAGAAAAGGAACTACCTGAGTTGGTCAAAGAGATTATTGAGCGTGAGCTTGAGCGCAGTGGCGACGGCTAACACTGCTTTCGTTCAGATGTAACAGAGGCTATTGATGAGTGTTCAAGGTTATCTGCCGTCGCACAGCTTCACCGTTATTTTGCTATGGATGATGTGCACAAGGTTCGATCGCCCCTTTGGTGGTGATCCGTTGTTGGGCGTGACCGGCGGCACGAATGCGATGCTGAAGCCGATCGTCTGATAAGCCTCAATGGTCTGACGGCGGAGAAGCTGGTGAAACGGGCGATCGCGCTGTTGGGTTAGAGCTGTGGTGTTGCTAGGGCGATCGTTGCGGTAGAAGTTCTATAAGTGGGGGTATTATCTCGTAACTGCGGGATAATACCCTTCATACTGAAATTACACTGCAACTGCTTGATAACGCTCTGCTGAAAGAGTCATCCCGCAGCTGCGGTCTAATAAATAATTAGGTGTCATTCGCACGTCTCTATGAATTCCAAGCACCAACAGTTGGTTGAGGTTCTCCGAGAGGTGCGCCAGTTCCTTTCGCGGCCCGACAATAACTTTGATTGGTCTTCATGGAAGGATGCACCGGCAGCACTTCGAGAGATTGACAGCATTGTTGCTCGCATTGACTCTGGCGACATACCCAAGCGTTCCGACATTGAGCTTTTGTTTCTTCCCACCGGCCCAATCCAGGAGGTCAGTGTGAGCAGTGGTTGGGGGCAGGAGTTCTGCGAGTTTGCCAGCCGTTTCGACACCGCGATTGCGAGAGCCTACGGTGAAGACGTTTTCGCGTAGTTAGGGCGATTCTTACCGGAGAGTTGGAGGCCGAAGTGAGGAAGTTACAAACCATGACACCTAGTTTGCAATCGTTACGCCCCGTGCGCCGGGTCGCTGAGCCTGGGTCGTTATCTTGCTATGGATAATGCGACGTTCGATCGCCTCTTCGGCAGTGATGCGTTGTTGATCGTGACCAGCGTTACGAGTGCAATGCTGAAGCCGATCGTCTGATGAGCCTCAACGGTCTGGCGGCTGAGAACCTGGCGAAACGGGCGATCGCGCTGTTGGGCTGGGGCTGTGGTGTTGCTGGGGCGATCGGTAAGGTTATAGACGTGTCTGGCAGACCCCTTGTCAGTCGTCAAGGTTAATAGCTCGAAGATGGAAGGTTGTTAGCATATCTGTAGCACTGGGAATGAGGCAGAAAATTGGATTACACCGTTAGTGACCGACAGCAGTATGAACCAATTCTGAGAGATTTTGTTGGGAAAACTTGCTCCCACTCGATCGCTTGTAATTCAATCAAAATCAGGTTTGAAGCAAGAGGCCAGTTAAAGAGGCAAGGTTATATTTGGATTGACCCACCTTGGTCATTCATGCAGCATGGAGAACTGATTACAGATGCCTCCTTCTGCCCACATTATGAAGATATTGATTACAATCCAAGATTCAAAGAATGGTGCAATCTATTTCATCCGTTAAATCAAAGCGTATTCACAGGGTATGAATTTTTGGAAGATAGCAGTCTCAATTTGTTTTTTCATGATTCTTACCAGATTCATATTCCAAAGTATGAGGACTATCCAGATGATGAGGATTTAGAACTGTGGTACGTACAGTGGTACGCAAACCCATTTCAAGAAGAGGAAACTAGTTGATAAGTACCAGCAGTGGAACAAACCTGTTAGAGCAAACTGAAAAAGTTGATTCGGTATTACAGCAACGAAAAAAACCGATAGAATGGGCGATCGCGATTGAGCACCAAAACCGAAATTTTGATTCATGAAATCCGACTTTCGCGTGGATTCTCTGTGCAATGTCGGATAATTTTGGCGGGGACACCGCCCACAATGTAACGATCGGGCACGTCTTTGGTGACCACCGCACCAGAGGCAACCACCACGTTATTGCCGATCGCTACGCCGGGGTTGATAATCGCGCCACCACCAATCCAAACGTTATTGCCGATCGAGATCGGCTTGCCAAATTCCTGACCCGATCGCCGCAAATCCGGGTCGATCGGGTGGGTTGCCGTTAAAATGCTGACCCGAGGGCCAATTAGGCAATAATCGCCAATTTGCACTTCACAAACATCCAGAATGATGAGATCAAAATTGGCATAGAAATGATTGCCCAAATGGATATTATAGCCGTAGTCACATTTAAAATTCGGTTCAATATAAATTTCCGGTGGCGCTGTGCCTAAAAGATCGCGCAAAATGCTGAACCTTAGGTTGGGTTCTTCCTCGGTGGTGGCATTATAGCGACGGCAAAGTTGGCGGGCCCGGGCCCGTTCTTGGATGAGTTGGGAGTCGGAGGCTAGGTATAGTTGCCCTGCGATCATTTTGCTTTTTTCGCTATGTTCTTCGGCAAAATTAGCCATTATCAGCCTCCCAGAATCGACCTTCATCAAAATCAAAATCCCAGGAGCGATTCACGAGTCATTGATCATCTCCTGGGGTTCTATGCAATCTGTACAGTGGTGGGATTAATCAAAACAAGCCGATCGGCTCGCTCTGAAATGTCTTTTGATTCGATCGAGCTTTGCCCATTTCAGTGTTGAATCGATCGAGAAACCTGGGCTTAATCGGTGTACGTATAGGTTTCCCCACCGCAAATTGTGCCTGAACTGACCGAATCTGAGCCATCAGCAAAGCGAGCCATGAAGTCATAGGTACAATCTTCACGGCCATCATCAATAGTGATGTCAACGGACTCGCCAGGGTTCAATACATCAACCCCCAAAATGTCCTCTTCCCAAGAACTGGTGCTGGGGGGCGAAGCATAGAAATGCGTCATGGTTGAGCTAGTGCCATTCACCAACGTGAAAGTCACTGACTCTGTGTCCGCTTTGGCCATGGCTGCCGACAGGGCCACCATCGGGACTGCAATAGTGGCCGCCAAGGCCGATTTCAAGGTCGATCGCATTGTCCATTGAGTCATATAAAATCTCTCAAGTTCTCAGAGGTGACGTGGAGAAATGGTCAAAAACCGAGGTTAAAAAATATTGGCTAGAAAACATTTCTCAGCCAACGATTTTAGTCTTGAATCGCAGCCAGCAGCAATTCCTCGATCGGGCGATCGCCAAAGGTACTGGCAGGGAACGTATCAACCACATCGAATTTGGCTCCCAACCCCATTAATTCATCATCCAAAAACTTTAAGAAGTTGGTTGCGCTCGGATCGTTCCCCACTTGAACAAAGCTAATGGCTAACTGTTCATCAACGGACATCTTTTTGGTGGCCGCGACGATCGCTTGGGCCGCGGCGGCTTTGTCATCGGGCTGACCATCGGTAATCACCAATAGGGTTAAGGGGACTTCCGCTTGCCATTTCTTTAGCAAAACTTCATTCAAAAGCCCTGCTAAGTTGGTGGAACCAAAGGGTTCATTTTGGCTAAAAATTTCGGCCACCGTCACCGCCGTTGCATTGCCAAATTCACGAATTTTGCTGGCAAAGGTGTAGACCTCAATTCCATCTGGATCTAGTTTTTCCACCGCTTGGGCCAGCCCAAAAGCCGCTTCAGCAACGGCGGCCCAGCGGGTTTGCCCATTGGGAAGGGTCATGCCCATGGAGCTGGAAGCGTCAATCGCCAAAATGTAATCACGCTTGAGGCTAATCATGTCTCAATTTGATAGAAAAAAGGTGGTTAAACGATCAGAGCGTCTAGAGAAGTGATGCAACTAGTGCCCATGGTTTTCAGGAAATTGGTCGCTGAATCATGACCCATTCGCTGATCGTTTTCACTGATCGTTGATGCTTGAACATTGCGCCCATTGATTTCTCTTAATCTTGGATGGCGGCAAGCAGAATTTCTTCAATTGATCGATTGCCAAATTCACTAGCGGAAAAGGTATCGACCACATCGAATTTAGCGCCCAATCCCATTAACTCGTCATCCAGGAATTTCAAGAAATTGGTTGCACCCGGATCATCGCCAATTTGGACAAAGGTAATCGCTAGTTGCTCGTCCGATTGCATTTTTTTGGTGGCAGCCACCAGGGATTGGGCGGCAGCAGCTTTGTCGTCTGGTTGCCCGTCCGTGACGATAATCAAGGTGGTGGGCACTTCGGGAACCCACTTTTGCAGCAACACCAAGTTCAACAGTCCAGCCAGGTTGGTTGACCCAAATGGGCGATTTTGGCTAAACAAATTGGCAACGGTTTGAGCGTTGGCGTTGCCATGTTCCTTGACCCCAGAGGCAAAGGTATAAACCTGGATGCCATCGGGATCAAATTGCTCGATCGCCTGGGCCAGTCCAAAGGCTGCTTCGGCAACGGCGGCCCAACGGGTTTGACCGTTCGGCATCTGAATACCCATGGAGCTGGAAGCGTCCACGGCCAAAATATAGTCTCGGGTTAGGTCAGTCATGGTTTTACACAGGCAATTACTTTCCAATATCCTAGATACCGCTAATTCACCCTCATTGATCCCAATTTGCCCTATTGAATTAATGCTGCTTGAATTTTTTGGATCAATCTTTCGGATTAATCTTTTGGATCAACCTCTTGAATCGATCTTTTGGATCAACCTCAGATTGCATCCTAGGTATCAATGCTGGCTAACGGCGAAATCGGGCGAGATTTGGCAAGATTTGGATTAACCCAATCTCTGGTGGCTCAATGCTAGCTAGATATCTGTGCCAGGTTGATTGTTAGGTAGCGGATTGTTGGGCAATGAATCGCTAGGGGCTGGATTGTTGAGGGTGGATGGTGAATTGGCGGGGCGATCGGGCGCGGCGGGGCTGGCGGCGGGGCTGGGTGACTCCAGCGGTGTGACCCATTGGAAGTCGATCGCGATTTTTTGGTCACCCACCTTCACTTGGGTCACTTCAATTTCTCGGGTTCCGGCGGCCAGGCGCTGAAAACTATCCGCCAAAAGCTGATTCACGGTGATGATTCGAGGGTCAGCCAAGGTGATACAGGGGGAATCCACGCGGGCAATTTTGGCTTCAAGCAGTTGCCGGGAGCTGGCTTGCAACACAAAATCGAGGCTCCCCGGTTCTAGGCGCTTGTCGGGACAAACGAATTTGCCAAAGGCGCGCACCTGTCCCTCTTGAATTTCAAAGCGATCGATGGTTTCCACAAAGGAAGCGGGATCGCCTTTGAAGCTGATGGGGCTTTGGTTCAGCAGGGTTTCGGAAATTTCGTAGCCGCTGTTCACCACCAAGTTGCCGTTTTGGATGTCGGCTTTGAAGCTGAATCCACAGCCCACCAAGGGCAACAGCAGGGCGATCGCCCCGAGGGTGGGAACGCCGGGCCGTGGCTGGAAACGGACTTGCGATAATCGAGATTGCCTAGCCGATCGATTCACGGCGATCGCCCCTCCCTCTGGGCTGGTTGCGGTGCGGAATGCTGGAGAATGGCTGTTGATCAGCCTGTTCGGTTCCCAACCTAGCGCGATCGCCCTAGGCAGCATCCACACCGGGAACCCGTACCGCATTCATCGGAAATCCGCTGGGGGGTTGATTTTGCCCTGAACAAACTGCCCGATCGCCTCCCTAGGGTTGGGGCGACAGATAGGGCGAGGCGATCGGGGCTTGGCGTTTTTGCCAAACCAAGGCTTGATAGAGCGCCACGGCCACATCCGCGCGGGTTGCTGGCCGCTGGGCATCCAGGCGATCGCGCAAGGGATAGTAAGTGACGAGGTTGCTTTGGCTGGCGGCGGCCACCTTGGGCTGGGCCCAGCGGGCCAGGGCCAAGCCGTCGCTGTAACGCTCCAGTTGTCGTTGGCGATCGGGCGGTTCCGGCAGCGGCAAATTCAGCCCAGAGGCGAGGGTGATATAGAGTTCAAGGCGAGAAATGGGTTGGTCGGGGGCGAATTGTCCATTGGGATAACCGCGCATCAGCCCTAACACAACGGTTCGATCGACAGCGGATTTTGCCCAATGGTCGGCAGCCAAATCCGGGAAGGGTAGGGGCGATCGCACCGTGGGCCCCGCCCAGGCATCTCGCAAAATGGCCGCCAATTCAGCCCGGGTCACCGGTTGATCGGGCTTGAAGGAGCCATCCTCAAACCCGGCAATAATTTTGTCTTTCCGCAGTTTTTCAATGAAGGGATAGGCCCAATGTTGCCCGTCCACATCCTTAAAGGGCGCGGCCACTGGCTCCGAGGCGGCTGGCTCAAGGGCTGGGGCAACAGACGGCGCAGGGGCGATCGGCTGGGCTGGGGCGGCGGGGATGGGCGCAGGAGCCGCAGGAGCTAGGGTTTGGCTAGCCACCGGGGGAGCCGTGGGGGAGGCGGCTGGGGCCTTGGCGGGCGCGTCGGGTTGGGGCGAAGGGGCGATCGCCCTCGTGGGTTCTTTGCCTGTGCCCTCAGGCGCTTCAGGGGCAATGGGGCGCGATCGCAGCAAGCCCTGCCAACCCACTGGGATTGATTGACGACTGGCAAACCACCAGAACAATCCCCCAAAGATTAGCAGGGCCACTAAGACCGCAATCCATTCGTCATTAGTCTCGCGGGCCGATCGCGATCGATCCTCGGGCAAGGGCCCATCCGGCAATTGAGACACGCACCACCTCCAAACTCAGACCATGGCCGGGGTTCTCATCAACTCGCACCGGAGGCACGAGGTAACCCCGGGGCTTAACCGTTCCCGGCCCCTTGAGGTTCGGTGGCGGCTAAGTCTCCGGACAGCCTAGCAAATGGCCCGCTGGGAGGCAAAATCAGGGCGCGATCGCAGCTGCGCTCCTAGGAGTCCCGCAAGTCCAAGGACTGATGGCGACGCTGACGGCTCATTTCATAGAGCGCCATGCCCGCCGCCACCGAAGCATTCAGGCTGGGCGTGTGGCCGCTCATGGGAATCGACATCAACACATCGCAGGTTTTTTGCACCAACAGGCTCAGGCCATCGCCCTCTGCGCCAATCACCAGCACGATCGGGCCCGTGAGGTCTACCTTGTCGATCGGTTCGCTGCCCTCAGCGGCCAAACCATGGATCCAGAAGCCAGCGGCCTTCAGGGTTTCCAGGGCTTGAACCAAGTTGCCCACCCGCGCGATGTTCAGGTGTTCGATCGCGCCGGCCGCCACCTTCACCACCGTGGAAGTTACGCCCACGGCCCGCCGTTGGGGAATGATGATACCCTTTGCGCCCAAGGCTTCGGCACTGCGGGCGATCGCCCCTAAATTGTGCGGATCCGTCACCCCATCAACTGCCACCAACACGGCGCGATCGGTGGCCGCCTTGGCCTTTTCAATCACATCCGCCAAGTCCAAGTAATCGTAGGCCGCCGCCTGGGCTGCCACACCCTGGTGATTGCCCCCATCCGTCAGCCGCGCCAGTTGGCTATAGGTGGCTTCATCGATGATTGTGCCGTTGGTCTTAGCCGTTTGCAGCAGCCCCATGAACCGGGAATCGTAGCGCAACTGGGGCACGATCCAGAGTTTGTGCAGGGTGCGCTCGCTCTCTAGGGCTGCCAACACCGAATGACGGCCGTAGATGATGTCATTGTTGGTTTCGGCTTCGCCCGTGGTTGGGTTGCCATTTTGGGTATTGCCATCAAAGGCATGGGCAGCGCGATCGCGCCCGCCGAAGTCCCGGCCTTGGCCATCCCGGTGTTGCTCGCGGAACCCATCCCGGCGGCCGCCAAACTTGCCCCCTTCGGGACGGCGACTGAAGGCCGGGCGATCACCCCCACGATCGAACCGAGGAGACCGATCCCCCCGTTCACCGCGATCGCTTCGTTCACCCCGATCGCCCCGGGGTGAGCCATAGTCACCATCCCGACGCTCATCCCGGTTCCGCTCCGGCCGGTCAGGGCGATCGGGTCGATCTCCAAAGGGCCGACTGAACTTGCCTTGACCCTTGCCAAATTTCTTGCCCCGGAAGTCTGAACCCTCGCCACCGCGCGAGTCCCGGTTCTCTTCCCGGTTCCAATCGCCCCGAGGGCTAAAGGGTCGATCTCCCCCACGGTTCGGGCGATCGCCATCCCGGCCACGGCGCTCAAAGGACTGGCCGCCCTGACCGCCACCAAAAGGCTTGCGGCCAAAGGATTTACCGCCAAAGTCCCGGGACTCGCCGTCACGCTGGCCGGAGCCATAGCCCCGCGATCCTTGCGATCGATCCTGGGATCCCTGCGATCCCTGGGAGCCATAGCCCGATCGCCCCTGGGAACCATAACCCGATCGACCTTGGGAGCCATAGCCCGATCGCTGGCCGCCGTAGTCCTTCTTTTCCTTGCCAAAGTCCCGGTCTTTGCCAAAATCCCGGCGCTCGCCCCCGTCATAGTTGCGGCGTTCCCGGTCTTCCCCGGAGAACCCAAAATCATCCGTGCGATCGCGCCGTCCCTCGTAACGCCCCTTCGAGCCTTCTCCCCCTTGGGAACCTTGATACCGTCCCTTGCCCTGAAACTGTCCGCCCTTAACCGGTTTCCCCGGACGCTCAAACTTGCTGGATTGACCGGCTTGGCCTGCTGAATTGCCGGTACGACCCTTACGATACGAAAAATCAGTCATGATGAAGAGTTGCGATCTAAAGTCGCATGAGAGGAAACAGACGGCGACAAATCCAACCGGGCCAACAACTCGGTCAGTCGGGACGGCTGGGTTAGGTAGAGATAACCCACCAAGGTTTCAAAGGCCGTGGCGGCCTGGTATATTCCACCCGCGAGCCGTTTTGGACGCTTATCAGTGGCATTGCGACCGCGCCGAACTATCTCACGTTCAGCCTCGGTCAGGTGGGGCAGCAGCGCCTCTAGATGGCGGGCTTGGGTTTCAGCGCGAACTTGGGCAACCACGCGATCGTGATAGGTGCGGGTGCGTGATTGCGGCAAGAGGTAATAGCAGCGGATGTAAAGTTCGTAAACGGAGTCGCCTAAATAGGCCAAGGCAGCCGGCGACAGACGTTGAATTTCGGCTGCGGGAATTGACGAACTGAGGGGGAGGGGCGATCGCAAGGCCGCGGCGGCTAGCCAGCCTGCTTCGACACTCGGAGAATCCGTCGCGATCGCCGGTTGTAACTCCACAGCCAATCTTAGCCTTGATTCGATTCAGAAACGCGCTTAATCGCCACTTCAACCGAATCCTGGAGCGATAGGAAGCTTTCGAGACGCACGAGTTTAACGGTCTGGGTGACGCGGGGATTCGTCACAATCTGGAAACTACCACCTGCACTCTGGGCCTTTTTCGCCAGTTGCACCAGAGCGCCTAGCCCAGAACTATCTACAAAATCGATATGCGCTAGATCCAGCACCACATGGGGCGGGCCGTCTTCAACATACTGCCCCAGCTTTTTGCGGAACGTGGGTTCCGAAAATGCATCGAGCAGCCCTGTGAGGCGGAACAGTTGACAATCTCCCTTAACTTCGCGCGTGCCTCGTAAGCTGACGGTTAGGGTAAGTTGCTCGGGAATAATGACCTCCTAAGAACACCGTCGCAATCTAGACAACATCCCAATATAAGGATTCCGAGCCTGGTTGTCCACTGAATTTTGTGCGGGTAGCCGCCCGGCTTCCGGGCCTTGGGTTCGTGCGGGAAAGTTTTGGGGAGGGGTTTTGCAGATTATGGGAATTTTGATTTTAGATTCCCTGGGAATCTAAAACTTGGGGATCGAAGAGGGGATCGAAGATCTGAGACTTGGGGATCTCATGACCCAACTGCCCCCAACCGCTGCCAAATCAGAGGCCCCTAAATCCCGATCGCCCGGCGGAAAAAATCGCCCAAATCAGCCCGAGCCACCACCAGACAGGCATTAGAACGTTTGCCATAACTGTCGCCAGGGGTGAGCGGAAAGGGTGGATAGGCTTCCAGGGAAATCCAGGTGGCTCCGGCCGCTTTCAGGATGGGCCAAACGGCGGCAATATCCCAGGCTTTGGGCGTTAGCTCGTAGGCTCCCACCATGCTACCGGTGGCGACGGTGAGCAAGTTGTAGCTAGCCGACCCGATCGCCCGGATTTTGCAACAGAAGGGGCGTGGGGCCCGCTCAATGCTGCGGGTGCAAAAACTGAAGGTTTGGTTGGGGCCCGGGTCGGCGCTGGTGGTTCGGATCGGGCGGCCGTTGCGAAAGGCTCCTGGTTCGAGATCCAATCCCGTTTCACCGGGCCAAAAGCCATAACAAGCTTCTTGAGTGGGGGGATAGTACAAATAGCCAAAGACGGGCCAGCCGCGATAGAGCAGCCCGATCGAAATGCCCCAAACAGGGATGCCGTGGCTGAAATTGGTGGTTCCATCGATCGGGTCAATGATCCAACACCAATCCCGATCGGGCAAATCATGGTTGCCCTCTTCGCTGAGCAAGCCGTGATCGGGAAATCGATCGGCGATCGCCTGGCGCAGGGTGGCATCGGCCCAGGTGTCCGATTGGGTCAGCAAGGTTCCGTCGTCTTTTTCGGTGGTGGCTCGATCGCCCGCAAAGTCCTTCAGCAGTTGCTGACCCGTGTGCTGGGCCAGGTCGGCGGTGAAGGTTAAAACATCAGTCCAAAAGGCGCGATCGATGGCGGTCATGGCAAAAATTAGGCAGCGGAGGGCAAGGGCAGAAGACGCAGGAACGATAATTGCTCGGGGTACAGGCAACACACAGACAGGATAGCGACCGGCGGGCGATCGTCCAATGGCCAACATTGGCCAAGGAATGCGATGGTCATTGGCGGGCGAGCTGGGCATTCGGAGGGCCAGCCATTGGAGGGCCGGGCCGGTGTGGTATTTTTCCTGAGAACCCCACCGGTTCCCAGATGCACGCCCAGATGCACACCCAGATGCACGCCCATTGCCACGCACCCGTTGTCGATCTTGCAACCCCCTCCTATGACTGAGCCGACTATTGCGATCGTTGCTGGACTGTTGCCGGTGGGATGCGATCGGGTGGCGGCGGCCCTCGAAGAGTTGGGCTGGCGACCGGTTTCCGTGGAACCCTGGCATCAGGCCGTATTGCGGGCCCAAGGTTTCCAAGAGTCCGGTTGGGTGACGCGGCAACCGGAGCCGGTTTCGGCCCTTTGGATCGATCGCCTGGGGCAGCTTTGTCGCCGCTGGCCCACGGGCCCAGTGGTGGTGGCGGATGCTTTGGCCACCTTGTTTTTGAGTGATTGGCAAACCCAGTTCCCCACCGCTCGGTTTGTGTTGGTGTCCTGTGCCCCTTGGGTGGGCGTTTCGGCCCTGTTTCGGGCGGCGGGCGATCGGGCCCTCGAAGATCCAGAATGGGCCCTGCGGGTTTGGCAAACCTACCACGAGGCGCTGTTGGTGGCCCTTGAGCAATTGGGCGATCGCGCCATTTTGGTGGACTTGGCGGCCGGAGCGGTGGAATGGGGCCAAGAAACCCTGATTTTGCCAGACTGGGAGGCGATCGCCGATGAACGCCAAGCCCTTTTCCAGCATTTTTATCCCACGGCCACCGCCCTTTATCACCAGCTCAACGCCCGGGCCCTGGCTCCGCACCCGCAATTGCCGATCGACCCCAGCGCGCCCACCGATGCCCTTACTTGGTTGCAGGATTGGGCCTTGGCTGAACAGACCCGCGATCGCCAAGGGCAGTTTCGGCAACTGCAACGACAACTGGCCCAACTGCAACCGGCCTTGGCCCAAAGCCAATTTCAACTGGAGCAAACCCGCGCGGATCTCAGTCGCTATCAGGCCCGCGTCCTGACCGCCGAACAGGGGGCGATCGAGGGGCGATTGCAAGTGGATCAGTACCAAGCCCTGATTGGAACCTATGACAGCCGGCTGCAATGCACAGAAGACCTGCTGCAAGCGGCTAATCAAGACCTAGAAAGCCTGCGGGATCAAATCGCTGACCTCCACGAGGAATTGGAACTGGCGGAGTTGGAAGTGAAGCACGGTCGCCAGGCGATCGCCCGGGCCAACGAATTGCGGGATCACGCCAAGGCCCAAATCGCCGCCGCCCAAGATCAGTTTCGGGAGTTGCGATCGCGCCTTGAGGAAACCCGTCGCCTGTTAGACATCATTCGTAGCAGCAAGTTTTGGGCCCTGCGGAATTTTTGGATCAAGCTGAAATACAAACTGCGGCCGCCAGCGGCCGATCACTTTGATCCGGAGCTGTTTGCGCGCACGCTGGTGGCCCTGTCGCAAATTCCCCCGGAACTGGCGATCGCCCCCGATCCGGCGGCCCAACAGTCTGCGATCTATGAGGCCATTAAGCGAGAGCTGCCCAGCCTGGACTTGCGCAAGCCCCACGCCCTCCTGCGGCTGTTTGATGCGGCCTACTATCTGGAAACCCAGCCGGATGTGGCCAACTGTCTGCCCAATGCCACCTATAGCCAGGCCTTTACCCACTTTGTGGCCAACGGGGCAACGGAAGGGCGCGACCCCAGCCCCCTCTTCAAAACCCGCTACTACCTGGAAACCTACCCTCAGGTGAAAGCGCGATTGGCGGCCAAGGACTTCAACAGCGCGATCGAACATTTCCTTGAAGTGGGAATGGCGGAGGGGCTGAATCCCAATCCCAACTTTGACAGCGAATTTTATTTGCAAACCTACGGCGACGCGGCCTTGGCGGTGGAACTGGGGCAATATCGCAGTGCCTTTGAGCATTTCCTGTTGGTGGGGGTGCGCGAAGGACGCTTGGCGGCTCCAGTGAAGGTGCAAACGGCGGACGATCGCCCGATCGGGATGTTTGCCTTCATCAGCGGCTGCGGCGGTGCGCCCTACCGCTACCGTTGCCTGCACCAGGCGGAGGCCCTGCGCTATTTGGGCTACAGCGTTGAGGTCTACGACATTGCCCAATATCCTTACCGAGAACTGTTGGATCAATACCGAGTGGTGGTGATGCACCGGCCCACCTTCCATCCCAATCTGGAGTCAGCGATCGAGGAAGGGCGAAAACAGGGCGTGCGGTTTGTGTTTGAAACCGATGATTTGGTCTTTGATCCGGATCTGCTCTACCAGTTGGAAGATGCCAACAGCGGCGAAGAGGAACTGCGGCAGGTTTACAAGGAGATGATGCACCAATACCAACGGGCGATCGCCCGGGTGGATGGGGTCAGCACCAGCACCGCCAACCTGAAACGGTCGATCGAACAGCGATTCCCCGGCACTCCTGTGGCGCTGTTGCCCAACCGAGCCAGCGCCGAAATGGAACGGCAAGCGGCCGAAACCCTGGCGGCCAGCACCGATGAGCGCGATCGCTCCGTGGTGCGCCTGGGCTATCTCAGCGGCACCAAAACCCACCAGCGGGACTTTGCGGAATGTGAGGCCGCCTTGCAGGTCATCGCCACCCGCTATCCCCAAGCGCGACTGTTGGTGGTGGGGCATTTGGAACTATCGGCGGACTTCGCGGCAACCTGGGGCGATCGACTGGAGCGGTTGCCGATTTTGCCCTGGGAAAAACTGCCGGAAGTGTATGCCCGTTTGGATATCAACTTGGCTCCCCTAGAGCGCGATCGGGAATTCACCGCCGGTAAGAGCGAGCTGAAATATTTTGAGGCGGCCCTGTTGGCCGTGCCCACGGTGGCCTCCCATTGGGGAACCTATGCGGAAGCCATTCAACCGGGAGTTACGGGGTTCCTGTGTGGTGATTCGGAAGACTGGATCGCCACCTTGGGCCAGTTGATTGAGGATCGGGATTTGCGCGATCGCCTGGGGCAAGCGGCCAACCAAGCGGCCCGCCAGCGCTACCTCACCCGCGCCGCCTTGGGAGAAACCTGGGCCGGCTGGCATCACCTGTTAGCCCGATCGATCCCGGAACCCATTGCGCTGACCGTGGCCGTGGTGGTCTCCCTCGCAGCCAGCGACAGCGTGGAGGTCGATCGAATCGCTGCCCTGGCCCGGGCCCTGGATGCCCAAGGTCATGAGGTGCGGCTCGTGGTGCAACCCTTCGGAGCCAGCAGCAGCGGCCAAGTCCATCAGGCCTGTCGTGCTTGGGAAACCCAGTTGCAAGGCAGCGGTGTGCAGGTGTTGGAAGGCCAAACGGGGCTGCCGGCCTTGGATGTGGCCCTGGCCACCGATTGGCGATCGGCCTGTGCGGTGGCCGATTGGACCACCGTGCGGCTGCGGGTGCGTTTGGTTCAAAACTGGGAAGTGGATTGCGAAGCCCCGGGCACTCTTGAGCGCGAAACGGCCCTCGGTTCCTGTGGGTTGCCGTTGCGGCCGATCACCCTCGGCCAGGCCCTCGCCGATCGCTGGGAAACGGCCCGGGCCCTGCGAGTGCCACCCCTGTGGCTAGAAGGCGGATTAACGGCAGACTTTTTACCCGCCACGCCCAATTGGGTGCGCCACAGCGGCCCCGCCCGATCGATCCTTTGGTTAGACGATCGCGCCGCCGATGCCGACCAGCGATCGGCCACCATTGCCGGGTTAAGCCTCCTGGCCGCCCAGCAACCGGATCTCCAAATTCGCCGCTACGGTTCCCACGCGCCGGAGCCACTGCCCTTTGCTTGCGAGGAACTGGGCTGGCCCGATCGGGCCACCTTGGCCGCCGCGTTGCAAACGGCCCAACTGCACTTGGCCCCCTCCGCCGCCAACAGCGCCCTCCCCACTCTGCAAGCGATCGGCTGCGGTTGTGCGGCTCTGCTGGTGGGCGAAGATTTACCCCTGCATCCCACCCTGTCCGCCGGGATTCACTACGGCACGGTGCTGCCCGTGGCCGAGTCGATCGCCCAAACCCTGCTGCAACTGACCACCGACGCAGTGTCGCGGGTGAACCTAGCCCAAACGGGACGAGCCACCGTGGAAACCCTCGGCATCGATCGCACGGCCAACGAACTGGAACAACTGCTGCGTCGTCTGCTGTTTTTAGAGTAGGCAATTGCTGAAATTTCGCTATCCTGGGGCCATTGGGACAATTTTGCTCAATCAGGAGTCCAAATAGGAGTCCAAAATGGTTCGTAAAATGGTGATGAGCTGCCGCATTCTCAACATGAAAGATGATCAGGCAGCCAAAGCAAGCGACCTAGCCTATTGGCGCAGTCAACCCGCCGAGGCCCGTTTGGCCGCCCTCGAAGAAATTCGCCGCGAATATCATCAATGGGCCTATGGTTTTGAACCCCGATTTCAGAGAGTTTATCGAGTGCTTAAACGCTAACCAAGTTCGCTATCTCGTTGTGGGTGGCTATGCCGTGGCATTCCATGGACATCCTCGATACACCAAAGATTTAGACATTTGGATTCAGCCAACCCTAGAAAATGCCCAAAAGGTGATTCAGGCTCTCGCTGCCTTTGGCTTTGCGAGCTTGAATCTAGTAGCTTCTGATTTTGCCCAATCCGATCAAGTGGTTCAGCTCGGTTATCCTCCCAATCGAATTGACTTAATCACGTCACCGGATGGAGTTGATTTTGAAACCTGCTATCAGAGCAAAATCGAGTCTGATCTAGATGGGCTAAAGATTTGCTGGATTGACTTGGAAAACTTGCGGCTGAATAAAAAAGTATCGGGCAGATCCCAAGACTTAGCTGATTTAGAAAGTCTGTCAGGCTCCCAGGATCAAGCTTAAATTAGAGCTTCGAGAAATGTTTGAACTGTTTCTTTGTGACGAGATTCACAAGGTTAGTTGAGTTAATTTGACCAAGCAAGACTTAGATCACCAAACCTAAAACCATGAGCTTATTAGGTAACATCATCTGGCTGATTTTCGGTGGCCTCATCAGTGGGCTGGGCTACATCATCGGCGGTCTCAGCATGTGTTTAACGATCGTGGGAATTCCCTTTGGTCTTCAACAGGTTAAGGTTGGTTTGGCAACCATGACTCCCTTCGGTAAAGAAGTGGTGGCGGTGGAAAATGCCGATAGCCCTTTGCGGGTGATTTTGAATGTGATTTGGGTGTTTCTCTTTGGTTGGGCGATCGCCCTTTCACATCTGATTCATGGCGTGATTTTGGCGATCACAATCATTGGTTTGCCCTTTGCTAAACAACATTTCAAGCTGTTGGTGATGGCGCTGTTGCCCTTTGGCCGAGAACTCAAGGAAGTGGGGCGTTAATTCAGAAACACCGCAAGGCAAGAATGGTGAATCCTTGGGGCATCATTCTGGGCGGGCCCTGAAGCGATATACTGCTCACGGCATAGGGCTAATCAACAGGTATGGCGATTGCGCGGTTGGCCAGTTGGCCCGGACGAGCTTGGCGGTTGTGGCAACGAGGCGGTCTGAGGGCGATCGCCCAAAAATTGCGCACCAAACTCCGGCGGCGACTGTTGGGAGAACGGGCCCAACTAGCCGCTTGGGATCAATATCGCCGGGGTCTGTCGCCCGAGAATCGACGGCGATTTGCTGATCGAGCGGCGGCCCTGGAAAATCCGCCCCAAATCTCGATCATCATGCCCGTTTACAACACGCCAGAGCGTTGGCTGACGGAAGCGATCGAGTCTGTGCGGGCCCAAATTTATCCCCATTGGGAGCTGTGCATTGCCGATGATCGATCGCCCGATCCCCAGGTGAAGGCCACGCTCGATCGACTCGCGGCCGAGGATTCCCGAATCAAAGTGACCTGCCGCGATCGCAATGGGGGAATTTCCGCCGCCTCCAATTCGGCCTTGGCCTTGGCCACCAGCGATTTTGTAGTGCTGATGGATCATGATGATCAACTGCCGGAACATGCCCTGCTGCGGGTGGCGGAAACCATCTTGGCCGATGATCCAGACTTGTTTTATTCCGATGAAGTGCTGGTAACTCCCGAAGGCGAGCCGATCGAGTTTGCTTTTCGGCCGGCCTTTTCGCTGGAGTTGCTGCGATCGCACCCCTACATCGTGCATTTGGTGGGGTTTCGGCGGTCTCTCTTGCAGGAAATTGGTGGATTTCGGGAGTTTTTGACCGTTTCCCAGGACTACGACCTGATTTTGCGGGCCTGTGAGCGGGCCAAACGAATTAGCCACATTCCCGAAATTCTTTACCTGTGGCGACAACACCTGACCAGCACCGGCAATCAACGGCGATCGGATGTGTTGGAGATTTCACGGGCCGTTTTAAGCGAACATTTAGATCGATCGGGCGATCCGGGTGAAGTGCAAACGGGATTTCGGTTTAATTATTTCCGAGTGCGCTATCCCCTCCAGGGCCCCATCCGCATCGCGATTGTGATCCCGACCAAAAATTGCGGAGAGTTGGTTAAACAATGCATTGATAGCATTGCCAAAACCGTGCATCAGGTCGCCTACGAAATTGTTTTGATCGATCACGATTCCAATGATCCGAAATCCATTCGCTATTTTCGATCCCTCAAGGATCAACACCGCGTTTTAAATTATTCTGGCCCTTTTAATTTTTCAGCGATTAATAATTGGGCCGTTGCCCAGTTGCCGCCCGGGTATTTTACCCACTATCTCTTTTGCAATAACGATATTGAGGCGATCGAGGATGGGTGGTTGGAGCGAATGGCAGAATTTGCCCAAAAACCAGACATTGGCATCGTGGGCGCTAAGTTGCTCTATCCCGATCGCTGCTACATCCAACATGCGGGTGTTTGCGTGGGAATGCATGGCATGGCGGAACATTTCGGCAAATTCATGCGGGATTCCTTGCCCTCTGGAGAGGCAGAACCGGGCTATATTGGCGCTCTAATTTCCTGTCGCGAAATGTCCTCGGTCACGGCCGCTTGTTTGCTGATGCGGGCCGATACCTTCGCCAAAATTGGTGGCTATGACGAGTCTTTGGCCGTTGGGTTTGGGGATGTGGATCTGTGTTTGCGGGCCCGAGAAGTGGGTTATCGGGCGGTTTTTTGTGCCGATGCCACCTTGGTTCACCACGAATCCTACACAAGGGGCAAAACCTTTGAAGGGGATCCGCACCCGGAAGATTCCGCCAAGTTTTTTAAACGCTGGAAATCGATGATTCAAGCAACCGATCCCTACTTCAATCCCAATTTGGATATTACGCGCCAAGATTGGGCCATGAAGGAGTTGGAAATTCCCGAAAAACCCCGATCGCGCTGTTACGACACCCAAACCCACCAGTTCCGATCGCTCTAGGATAGCCATGGGGGCGATCACCGGGAGAATTTCCCTCAATCTGATCCCGATCGGGGTAATTTTGGGCAAGGTGTACCTAGAGATCTGACCGATCTGAGAGATCTACAGAGATCTGATCAGCGAAATCTGATCAGCAAAATCTGATCAGCGAGATCTGACTCAGCCCCCTCAATTCCACTTCAAAGGGGCCAGCCCCGAAGCCCCGGTGGCCGATAAGGGTCTGAAGACAGGGTTGCAGACAGGCTCCCGATCGCGGCTGCCCCGATCGCGGCCGTCCTGTGGCATTGGTTGTTTTGTGGCATTGGGTGAACGCGGGTGAACGATCAACCCCAAATTACGGTGGTGTTTGCCATCACCGCTGACGGCAAAATCAGCGATGCGCATGGGTCGCCGGGACGCTTTGGCAGTCCGGCCGATCGCGCACATTTGGAAAAACAAGTGGCCCAAGCCGATGCGGTGTTGATGGGAGCCGGAACCCTCCGCTCGGAAGGGTTGGCCATGCCGGTTCTGAGTCCAGAACTCATTCAGGGGCGAGTTGACCAGGGCAAACCTCCGCAACCCACCCAAATTATCTGTTCTGCCTCCGGGGCGATCGACCCTGGCTATGGCTTCTTTCGCCAGGCCGTGCCTCGATGGCTGTTGACCACGGAAGCCGGATCTCGGCAATGGCTCGATCGCTGGTCTGCCTCAGGAGATTCCGAGGATCCGTCCCCCCATTCAAAAGCAGCCAATGGATTCGATCGAATCTTGCTCGGCCCGTTGGGCGATCGGGATTTTCAATGGCCCGAAATTCTCGCCCAACTGGCCCAGGAAGGAATCCAACAGCTCGCCGTCTTGGGTGGTGGGAACTTGGTCGGCTCCCTGTTGTCAATGAGAGCGATCGATCACCTGTGGCTGACGGTTTGCCCCCTGTTGGTGGGTGGAGCCGCTGCCCCCACGCCCATGGATGGTGTGGGTTTGCCGCTTCACGGGGCCCAGTGGCTCAATTTGGTCAGTGCCGAAGCCCAAGGCCAAGAAGTGTTCTTGCATTACCAGCGGCGCGACACCGAACCTTAGCGCCCGGTGGGTTTCTGCTTCTTGTTCTGCTGTTTGTTGCCCTTCCCCGAACCCGAGGTTTCCTATGCTTGCCTCTCGCCGTTTTCCCCGTCCCGATCGTTTATTGCAATTTCTGAGTCAATCTCGGAGTCAATCTCGGAGTCAATCTCGGAGCCAATCTCGAAGCCAAACAATCCATTGGCTGTTGGCCCAAACCCTGCGCCATCGCCAGGCAACCCAGCAACCAACCGCGCGATCGGGCTTTACCTTGCTGGAACTGTTGGTGGTGCTGTTGATGGTGACCATTCTGATGGCCATTAGCGCGCCCGTTTGGCTGTCGATGGTGGATGGCCAACGGCTCGGAGCCGCCCAAGACGATGCGTTTCGGGCCCTGCGATCGGCCCAATCCAAAGCCAGACAGCAACGACGACCCTGGGAAGCCTGTTTTCGCACCAACCCAGAGGACAAGCGTGCCATTCAATATTCTGTGCATCCCGCCGTGGGCGCAAAATGCAGCAAAGCCGTTTGGCGGCCCCTGGGAGCCGAAGCATCGACCTATGCCGCGATCGACGGCGGGAAATCAGACTTCACTCGCGACGGTGGGAGTTATGTGGTGCAGTTTAATGGTCGCGGCTGGCTAGCTTCTTCTCAGGACGGCACTGAGTTTAGTAGCAATGACAACGCTGGAAAGCGGATCACCTTCCAAATGGCAGGCCGTCCTGATTTGACCGATCGAAGCTGTGTTTATGTGGAAACCTTGCTGGGTTCCCTGCGAGCCGGGCGCAATGATCGTTGTGTCTCATCACCAACACCCTAGGAGTGCTTCAACCTGCGCGGTTACTCCACCACATCACGGGCATATTCTTCATTCACAGCCCGACGGGGAATGGTGCAAAAACGCTTGACCGTCAGGGCAATTGTCTTTTTAGGAACGCCGCCCTTGAGATAAATGTCATATTCCATGGCCAGGGTTTTTTCGGAAGCAATATAGGCCTTGACCATAATATATTCACTGTTAATGGCATTCACGCACTCCAAACATTGGGCGCGGGTGGCCGTTTCCGCAATGCCAAAAAGAGTCAGCAATCGCACCCGATCCTTGTTTTCGCTCAGGAACACATAGCACTTGATTTCTTCCTGAATCAGAATGTCGCCATCGTCATCGATCGAAACATCCATCAGCGCTTCATCAAAGATGGATTGCAACAGAGCTTTTGAAGCATTATCAGGTGTGACTAGCTCTTCGTTCATGATTTTGGCCTGCGATGAATGGATGTGATGATTGTTGTTGGCCGAGTGGTGGTTAAAAGTCATTCAGCAAGATCAATTCAGAAGGATTAATTGAGGACTGTGGCCAACAGGATGTTGAGTCCGTTCTTGTTTCGGCCTAATCTTAACAAGCGAAAGTGGGGACTGATGGCGTTGTGGTGGCGGGCAGATCGGCAATGCGGTTTTTAGTGGAAGGTTGGCTGTCGGCTCCCCACTCCTACACAACGGTGAATCAGTTCCAATGCTTGGCACTGCTGGAGCGATCGGGGCTGCAACTGTTTCATCGCGAGCAACCCTTGGCCCATGGTTGGCAGCCGATCGCGGGGCAATTGGATCCGGAGCGATCGCGTCGATTGGCCCAAATTCCGGCCCCCGATGGCGACCCGGTGGATGGACTGTTGCGGATCGATTCGCCCTACCGATTGCAGCCAGACCCGATCGCCTGTCGATCGTTTGTGTTTGCCACGGCGGAATTTGGCAAGCTGCACCATGAATATTGGCAATGGATGGGGTGCGCCCAAAAAACGGGCAAATGGGCAGCGGCCGGGGGCGATCGGGGAGCCGTGGTGCTCACCCCTTCGGCCTGGTCGCGACAAGGGCTAATCCACAGCGGCGCAGCGCCCGATCAGGTCGTGGTGTTGCCCCATGGGGTCGATCCGCAGATTTATCACCCCTTGGCAGCGGCCGATCGGGCGAATCTGCGGCGGGCCTGGGGTTGGGAGGGTTGCCAAGTCTTGCTGAACGTGGGGGGCACGATTCCCCGCAAGGGTGGCGATTTGTTGATTTTGGCGGTGGGGGCAGTGATGGAGCGATCGCCCCAATTGCGCTGGGTTTTGAAGGCCAATGACGCGGTTTATGGACGCGATCGGGGGCGAGCTGCCTGGGTGAATCAGGTGCGATCGCTGTTGCCGACCGATCGGGCCCAACGGTTGCTCGATCGAACGATTTACCTCAACAAATTTTTGTCCTACCAAGACATGGCCAAGCTTTATCAAGCGGCCGATGGCTATGTTTCGCCCTACCGCGCGGAGGGGTTTAACCTGCCCGTGCTGGAAGCGATCGGCTGTGGGTTACCGGTCATTTGCACCCAGGGTGGGCCCACCGATGAATTCACCAACCCCGCCTTCACCCTCCCGATCGCCAGCCAACTGATTGAGAAACCCGTTCAATACCCGGATGGCGTTTCCGAAACCGTTTGGATGTGGGAGCCGGATTGCGATGCCCTGGTTGATTGTCTCGAAACCTGGCTCGATCGCCCCCAATGGCAAACGGCCGCCCGGGCGGCCGGCCCCGCTTGGCTGCAAAGCCGGTTCACCTGGGATCACGCCGTGGATAAACTCCTGAGCCTAGTGGCCCAGCAACCCTAGTGCGCCCGAGCCACCAAAGCCCGGTGACGCACCGTAGTGGATTGGACAGTGATCAGCTCAAAGCCCGCTTGCTCGATCGCCTCGCCCAAATCCAGCGCAAAGTACTGATCCAAAAACGGCTCCGTACTCTTGAGCAGGGTCAGGATATAGGGCGGCATTTGGGCATAAATCTGGGATTTGGGGTTCATGTCCATAATTCCCAGATAGCCGCCGGGCTTCAGCAACCGCCGAGCCTCTTGCAAAATCGCGATCGCCGCCGTCTGGGGCAGCTCATGGTATAGCAGGCAAGCCGAAACTAAGTCATAGCTCGCGGCCGGTAAGCCGGTGTTTTCCGCTGCCGCATGAACCCAACGGGGCTGGGCCCGATCGGGATTCATGGGGGAATGGTGAGTGTTGTAGGCAGCCACCGCCAGGAAATTCGGCGACAGATCCACCCCCGTCAGTTGGGCTTGGGGATAAATTCGCTGCAAGGCAAAGGTGCTCATCCCCACGCTGCATCCCAAGTCCACAATCTCCCGAGGCTCGATCGCCACCGTGGCCTTCAGCACGTCATGATAAGCAGCCCGCAATTTTGCGTCCCCTTCCGGGGTTTTTTCGCCAAAAATGGTGGAATGCACCGAATAGGCCGCCACTTCCACCTCGCTGGCCGGCTCCCAGCCCAAATTCCCCTCAGGATAGGCATGGAAAGGATTGAGGTAATAGTCTGGATAGGTGAGGTTGGGGTTGCTGACCTGGGCCAGCTCCGCCGACCAATCCCGACTTTGCAACTCAGCGGCCGTTTTGCGCCAGGGAATGCCCATGCTTTCGGCCCGCTCAATCATCATCTTGCGGGCGCGGCTACGAGCAAAATTAGCCAGGGGTTCGATGGATAGCAGCCCATTCACCAAACGCGAGGCGGGGCCGGGTTTCACAAAGGCAGTGGCGGTCATGGAAAGGTCAGGCAATAGTTGTTTGGGTTAAAGCTTTTTTGAGTTAAAGCTTTGGGATGGAATTTTTAGGGTGAAATCTTTGGGATGGAATCTTTGGGGCTAATTGAGTTTTTGGAAGTTTTTTGAATTTCTTTGAATTTTGAAGATTGAGTTTTGAGGGTTGGATTTGGATTTTTTGGATATTGTATCAGTCCTCACGGTTGCGGTTCGATCGCCCCACCATCAGGGCAACTGAATCGCGCAGGGCGATCGCGCAGTTGGTCGCTTCCCAAGCCGTGAGCTATGATGCTGCCTGAATTTGCGAAAACCGCCGCCCAGGGAAGAAACCCTGAATCTTGATGCGATCGCCCAACCCAGAAACCTTGAGCATGGTGCTGAAAGTCGCGGTCTTGTCCGTGGTGCTGTCGGTGGCCATCAAGCTAACTGCCTATGGATCGATCGGCACGCCGCCAGACTGGGTGGCTTGGGTCATGATCCTGTTGCCATCGCTGATTTTGGCGGGTTGGATGTGGCAGCAGAGCAAACCCGATCGCCCGTAGATCGCCCGTAAGTCATCCGTAAATCACCCCAACATCCATAGATCACCAGAGATCGCCAGATCACCCCAAGATCACCCCAAGATCACTCCAAGCAATTGCCCCGTAAATCACCCCGCAAATCGCCCAGGCAGTTGCACGGGAAATTGCACAGGAAATTGCACAAGAAATCGCACAGGACGCTCGGTTCATGACCCTCGGACGCTGGTTAGGCTTACTGGTTTTTATTGCGGCCCTGTATGTGCTGTGGGCTGTGCGGCAGTTGGTGCTGATGATTTTTGGGGCGATCGCCATTGCCGTCGCGATCGATCGGTTGGCCCGCGCCCTGCTCACCCTCCAGTTTCGGGGGCGCAACCTGCTCCAGGATCGAACAAAGGCAATTTTTGGGGCGATCGGGCTGTTGGTGGCTTTTTTCTTGGGGGCCATGTTGTTGGTTGTGCCCCCCTTTGCGGCTCAGTTTCGGGAGCTGACCGAGTTGGTTCCCGTGGCGCTCGATCGCCTCGATACCTGGTTCAGCAACCTTTCCCAACAACCCTTGGGCCAGTGGTTACAAACGGTTCTCCCCAACCCCGACTTCCGCAGTTTGCTCACCCAGGCCCAACCGGCCATTAATCCGCTCTTTCGGGGTGGGTTTGCCCTGTTTGCCAGCACCCTGGGCGGGTTCTTCAACCTGCTGTTGGTGACCATCTTGGCCCTGATGATGCTGTTCGATCCATTGCCCTATCGCAATGCCTTCGTGCAGCTCTTTCCCTCCTTCTATCGGCGGCGGGTAATCACGATTCTCGATCGCTGCCGCAATTCTCTCGATGCTTGGCTGTTGGGCATTTTGTTGAACATGTCGATCATCGGTGTCCTCAGCGGCACGGGGTTGGCCTTGATGGGGGTGAAGCTGGCCCTGGCCCACGGGGTTTTGGCGGGCTTGCTGACGTTCATTCCCAATGTGGGGCCGGTGTTGAGCGTGTTGCCGCCAATGTTGGTGGCGCTGTTGGATGATCCGCTCAAGTCTCTGTTGGTGCTGGGTTGGTACGTGATTGTGCAGCAGTTGGAAACCAATTTGCTCACGCCGATGGTGATGTCCAAACAGGTGTCCCTGTTACCGGCCGTGACGCTGATTGCCCAAATCTTTTTTGCGACCTTTTTTGGGTTCACGGGGCTGGTGTTGGCGTTGCCGCTGACCGTGGTGGCTCAAGTTTGGTTCCAGGCATTGTTGGTTGAGGATGTGCTGGATCATTGGGATCAGGGGCCGCGTTGGCTGCGATCGAGCCGCGAAGGGGCGATCGACCCCGACCCTGAACAGGCGCTACCGGCGGCCGTGGCTGTGGGCGGCGATGATTCTCAGACTCCTGAGCCATCAGACTCCTGAGCGACATGATTGGCGATCGCGACCCATACAGCACCTTGGATTGTTGAGTTGAATTTTTGATCAGAACAGCCCATCATCCCCCACCGCCGCGAAACCCAGATCGCGCGATGGCAGCCACCCGGCTAAAATGGCAACAACTCACCACTTGCTCATGGTTGGGGCAAGTGCTTGCGCTACATGGCCTTTAGCGACAGTCGGCGCTACTATCAAATTTTGGAATTGGAACCTGGCGCTTCAGCCGAGGAAGTGAACCAGGCTTACAAAGACCTGGCTTTCGTTTGGCATCCCGATCGGATCCCAGACGACAATCCCCGTTTGAAAGCCAAGGCCCAAGAGAAGCTGAAGCAGCTCAATGAAGCGCGGGGCTTTTTTCGGGCCCATTTTCGGCAGCGGCCCAACAGCGGGGCCCCAACGGAACGAACCACCGCCCAACCCCATGGGCGATCGACGGCCCATCACCACAAAAATCCATACCATGCCGGTGTGCATCACCAAGGGGCTAGCCATAGTGCCAGCCACGGTGCGAATCACAGCGCAAACCACGGCACAAACCACAGCACGAACCATAACGGCTCCGCTCAAGGATTTGGGGTCAATGGGCAATCAACCCCCAAGGCGGGGGCCTATGGATCCAGTGCCAATGGTTCCGGTGGATACAGCACCTATGGATACAGCACCCAAGGCCCATCAGCGGGTTCGGTTCCTGGCCAAGGCATCCATCCCGAACCGGAACCGTTCGCTTGGAAAACACCACGCCGATCGCCCTTTAATAGCCATCCCCCCGGTGACCCCACGGTGGAAACGACCGCCAATCGATCGCCCGAACCGCCCCCAAGACGACCGCGCCCCCCGATCGTGCCGCCCCAATGGCAAGATCAACCGCCGCCTCGTCCCGCTGCCGATTTGAGCGGAGCCAAGATGCGCGGGGCCAATCTGCGGGAACGGGATTTTGCGAGCCGAAACCTCAGCGGGGCTGACCTCGCGGGAGCTGATTTGACGGATGCCTTTATGCACCGCGTGAACCTGAGCGGGGCCAACCTGAGCGGGGCCCGGTTGTTTCGGGCCAATCTGCTGCAAGCAAACCTGAGCGGGGCCGACCTGAGCGGCACGGACTTGATCGGGGCTGACCTGAGTGGGGCTGATCTCCGGGGAGCCAATTTGACCAATGCCAAAATGACCGTCGGTGGGCGGCTGATGGTGCGGTTAACGGGAGCCAAGCTGGATGGGGCGATCGTTCCGGCCGATCTGAGGCGATCGCCCTAGAAACGGGTCAGGATTGCACCCCAGTCCTGGAATTGCACCTAAGCTTCCCAATCCGGACAAGCACCCTCCGTCCAACCAAAGGGATACATCCCGCAGATCAGCAGCGTGCCGTTGTAGACCCGGCCATGGTAGTGACGACAGCCCACACAGGCGGCATGGCGGTCAACCGGCGGCACTTTGGGGTTGAGTTGGTCGTAAAGCGCATCGTATTGGTTCAGGGTCGGCGGGGCCAACGCTGCCCGATCGCCCTCCGATTCCGGTTCTTCGGTGGTGAAAGGATTGGCCGGAAAACCGGTTTCCGCCCAGTCTGACCATAGGGGCGCTAACCAATCGTTCACCTCGGTGGCCCACTGTTCGATCGCCCCGTCCACCTCCTGGCACAGTCGATCGACCTCAATTCCCCACTGTTCAGCCAAATGGGTTTCCACTTGCTCCTGAAGGTCAAGGGCCGTTTGCTCCAGTTCCCGGGCCGAATCCGTCAGCCATTGATCCACCTGGGTCACGGTTGATTCCACCGACTCGGCCATGGTGATGATCACTGCATCCAACGTGGCTTCCACTTCCCGGGCGATCGGCTCCCAATCCCGAGCGATGGGAGTCAACCACTGTTCAAGATTCTTAGCCCAGTTCCCGGCCCAATCATCTTTCCAATCGTCCATTCATATCTCCGCGTTTCCGCTTGGGGCCCCATGTCACCAACTGCCGCCACCTCGGTGATGCGATCGAGGGGCCAACTTGAGGGGCTATTCCCAGCTTAAGAGCTGGATCCCGATCACTGCCAAGGGGGGCCCTCTAAATTCCTGGGGGTAATTCTTGGGGGCAATTCCGAGAGACGATCGGTTATCTCCTCAAAGCGGGACAGGATCCCGATCGCCCCGCCACGGGTGTTTGCGCCTATGATGCCTACTATGATGTGCGTTGCACTTTTGCGCTGCTGCCTTTGAAGGCGCGATTTTTTTCCGGTACTTGCCCATGGATACTTCAATCAACCTGCTGGCCAACACCATCCTGCAATTCGTCAATATCTATACGCTGGTGATCTTCATTCGGATTCTGCTGAGTTGGTTTCCGAACATCGATTGGTTCTCCCAGCCCTTTGCCACGGTGGGGCAGTTAACCGATCCTTACCTGAACCTGTTTCGATCGATCATCCCGCCCTTGGGTGGCTTAGATTTTTCGCCCATGCTGGCCATTTTGGCGCTGCAATTGCTGTCCCAATTAGTCAGCAGCGCTGTGATGGCCTTGTAGCCAAAGGGCCCGGTCACCAATGGCTCAGAGCTGGCCCGGAGACGAGGGGCGATCGGGCTGGTGTTGTTGCTGGCGATAGAGACCATAGCCAATGGCGAAGGGTTTCAGCAGCCCATACAAACCAGCCAACACGCCCCAAATCAACCCAATCACCAGGGCCGGACGATGGGCCGCCAAGTCGTTGGCCATCCGCTCCAGCAGGGTATGGGGCTGGGTGAACAAGTCCCAACTGTTGAAGCGCCAAAACCGACCCACAAACACCCCCACCGCCGACAGGCCATGGAGCAACTGTTCCATGAGCGGAATCCAGCGGCTGCGCCCGATCGCCCGGAGCCATCCATCCAGCCACACCAGCGACCAAACATAGGCCCCAAAGCCCACGGCCACAAACAGAACGTATTGCGGAATCACGATCATCACCGTGGCCCAAAGGGACGTGTAGCGATAGCGAATGTCATTGACCAAATGAATCAAATCGGTCAAGACATAGGGCGCATTGGGTAAGAACAAAATGAACACGATCGCCAGCCCCCACCATAGGGGCGATCGGGGCGATCGAGCGGGGCGGTGTCGAAAAAGCCAAGCGGCAATTCCCAAAGGGACAATGGCCAAGAATAAATTCCAAGCCATCCAATAGCTGTTATCGGCCCAGAGTGCGATCGTAATCCGCAGCCACTGCGCCAATGTTTTGAGAAGGGGTTCCATAGCCGATCGCCTTGATCAGAAGCGTGTGAGATCAGAAGCGTTTAAAAACGGATCAGATTGAGTCAGGCAGATTGCATCAGGCAGATTCAACCGGGCAAATTCAATCAGGCAAGTTAAGCCGGGCAGATTTAACCAGATAGATTCAACCAGGCAAGCTAAACCGGGCAAATTCAATCGAGCAAAACCCGACCCAAATCCTCTCAGGAAGACCGATCAAGAAGACTGAATCAGGGTTTGCAATCGATCGGCCGCCGGTTGGTCTCCCAAGGCCAAGTAAAGATCTCGGGCCTGTTTCAGATGCTCGATCGCCTCAGCAGAACGGTGTTGAGATCGACGTAGACGGGCAAGCACCAGGTGTGGCTCCGGGTCATGAGGATTATGGGCGATCGCCTGCTCCAGTTCCTTCGTGGCCTCGTCCCACTGTTCCTGTTGGATCAGCACCCCAGCCCAGGCCACCCGATAGGCCGCCTGATCCGGGTCAAGCCCCCTTGCTTGCCAAGTCTGTTCAATCGCCTTAGCCGCTTCGCCACGGCCTTGATAGGCATAAAGATCTCTCGCCGCGATCGCCGCTTGCAGGGCCTGGGCCTGTGCGCCGTGGGCCTCCAGGGCCTTCGCCAGAGCCAAATGGGCATCGGGATCGCTGGGATGTTGCCGAATCGCCGCCTCCAGCAGGGGAGCCGCTTCCGCCGGTTGGTCATTGTCCAGCAGCGCAATGCCCGCCATCAGAGGCGATTCCGTCAAAGATGAAGCATTAAACGCGCTGCTGCCGCCGGTTTGAACCGTTTCCGCGATCGCCCGTACTTGCTCCAACTTGCCCAGGGCCCAACTCGCAGTCTGTTGCACCTGTTGATCTGGGTCGCGGGCCGCCATGCCCATCATTTGGCTGAGGCGAGTCACTTGTTCATAAACCTGCGTTAAATCCCGAATCGCATTGGTGCGCACTTCCGGATTCGGATCCCGCAGGGCCAGGGCCATCGCCTCCAGGGTGGGTTCCAACACCCGCGACCCGATCGAGGTTAAAGCTGCGATCGACAGGCTTCGTTGTTTGGAATCCCCATTCAGCAACACATCCATCAGGGGACGCAGGGCCCGAGAGTCGCCCCGTTGTCCCAATTCCCAAATGGCCTTGCGGCGATCAGCCGCGTTATCGCTGCGGAGATTTTGAATTGCCCGCTCAATCAGGCTCGGTTGCACCACCCGAGTAGGCGCAAGGGCCGTTGGGCTGGGCAAAGGAGCCGTCGGGTTGGGTGCTGCATTGGGTGCTGCATTGGGTGCGGCTTTCGGCGCAGCCGCATTAGCCGCCGGATTGGGCAAGGGCGCAGGCGTGGCCGGTTCAGGCGCTTTGGATTCCGCAGGAGCCGGATCCGCCGCCTCTGAAGGGTCGGCAGAGAGTTCGGAATCGGCTGCCGGGGTTGGTTTTTGCCAGGGAAACAACCGGCGACGGGGTTTTGACTCTGGCTTGGATTCCGACTTGGATCCTGGCTTGGAGTCGATCGGGGCGGCCGTTTCCAGCGCCATGGCATTTTGACCATTGTGGGCTGCCGCACTGTGGGCATCGAGGGTGGGGCCCACATCCCGGGGCCGGGTCGATCGCGCCGCCGGAGCCAACGGAGCACCCCAAGGGTCGATCGCCTCCAAACCCTCTACGGCATCTGGATCCGCCAAAGGATCAAAATCCGCCTCTGACTCCGCATCCGCTTCATCCCAACCAAAATGCTCATTATTCCGAACTTGGCGAACAAACCAAACCAAGCCCCCCAACAAACCAAGCCCCCCAATTCCCGCCGCCCCCAACAACACAATTCGGCGCTGGAAAGCCCGTTGATCGTTTTTGGGTTTCTTGGGCTTTTTATTCTGTTGGTTTTGATTATTATTCTGATTATTGTTTTGAGTATTGCCTGAATTGCCTGAATTATTAGGCTGATTATTTTGATTATTCTGGCTATTGGAATTATTACTATCGGAATTATTATTTGAACCGTTGTTGGAATTGCCTTGATTGCCCGAATTGTTTTGCCCAGAATTTTGCCCAGCATCCGCCGGTTGAGATTCATTGGGAGCTGCTTGGGCCAGGGGCATCGATGCGGAGGATGGCGAAGACTGGCTAGAGCTGCGGTTGGGGCCGCTGATGGCCGGTTGAACTTGGAGCAAGGCTTGGGCCACCGTTTCCGTGGCCGCCAGTCCACCGCCGGGGGTGACCAAACTGCCCAGCATCACGATCGCCATGGCCCGGGCTGCGCGATCGCGGGTGCGGGATTTGGCTCCTGTCCAACTAGCTCGCTTCATAAACAACCGATCGAAAGGGGGCGCGAAATTTGCAGAAAACTTGCGGAAAACGCCTGAAACAGACGCTTGCAAGAGCCTAAAGGCCAAGGCTCCTATTCATCATTCCCTGAGATGCCACAAGCAAGACAATCGTAGGCCAGGAGTTTCAGATTCTTTGCTGATGTCCTGAATGCACCCATCCAAACAGGTTTGCATCTTCTAGACCAATGGGAGCAGATCCGTTTGCCGATCCGTTGGCTTGTGGCCGCGATCGATACGTCTAGCAATACATCTCCTGTCGAGACTTCCGTTGATATCTCCATTGTGGCATTGGTGCTTGTGGCATTGGTGCTCGCTCTCCATCCCCCTAGGGTCGCGGTGTGCCGGTGGGGCTGGGATTGCTTTGGGCGGGCGCTGCATTAGGTTTACGTGGCTCCGTGGGCGACATCAGTTGAATTGAGTCAAAAAAAGCCTGCACTTGGGGAACCTTGAGTTTGCCGTCTTCGGCCGCCACAATGGCCCGATACCAAATTCCGTTGGCATAGAAAATTCGCACCCGGGCCGCGAAACCGCCCGATCGCGACAATTCCAGATCGCGCCCCTGAAAACCACTTTGTTGCAAGGGTTTTTCGGAAACCACCTTGGCGGAAATGCCCTTGGCGATGCTGTCGCGACTGGCATCCAGAGCCTTGGCCACATCCACCCCCGTGCCCGCCGGAACCGGAAAACGATTGTGAGCAAACAGATAAAACCGCTTGGCCGGTCGGTCTTGGTAGCGGAGCATAATCACTTCCGCCGGGCCCACTTCGGTGGGGACGCGGCTGGTTTCTTCCTGAGGCTTGGCGGGAAACGCCACGGAAAAGCCGGCCTGGGGCGATTGGTAGCGTGGCCAGGTTTTCAGTAATCCGGCGATCGTGTTGGGGGTGGCGGAAGGGCTGGGCAACAGGGCCGCCGGGGCCATATCCGGCAGTGTGATGCCTCCCGGTTGGGCAGCGGGCTGGGAGGTGGTGACTTGGTTGGTGCAGCCGATCGAGAGGCTACCCAGACCCAAACTTAGCAGGATCGGCCCGATCGGGCGAAACCAGTGAACGGACAACGGAAGAACGCGATCGAGCATGGAACGCCGACAGTGAAACAGCAAAAAGGCTTGGGCCCGAAACGCCCTCCATTATGCGTTGCTGATTGCCCTGCTGCTAATTGGATCGGTTTAGATCGGCTTAGATCGGTCTGATCGCCAACGAATTAGGGACTGCAAGGCTTCGTGATCACCGAATAAGCTCGATCGCCCTGGATTGGCTGGCTCTGGATTGGCTGGCCCATTTCGCCCATCCCGCAGCAGCACCACAAAGGAACCGGCCCCCAAGCCTTCCTGGGGAAACATCCGATAGCAGGGAAAAGCCCCGTGGGTCGATCGCCAAGACTCCAGGGCTGGGACGGGTTGCGGTTCCAGGTGGGGAAAGCGATCGAGCAGCCATTGGGTGGCCCCTTCGTTTTCCTCGATCGCGTAGGTGCAGGTCATGTAGGCCAGCCAGCCGCCGGGAGCCACCAGGGCCGCCGCGTTGGCCAAAATCCGTTTTTGGCGATTGGCATTTTTCCCGATCGTCAGGGGATGGAAACAGCCGGGATTTTTTTCCCCCTTCGCCAGCAGGGATTGGCCCGAGCAGGGCGCATCCACAATCACCAAATCCGCCCAGCCGGGAATCGCCTGGGCCAAGGTTTCCGGGTCGGCGCAGGTGGCGATCGCCGGGTCAAGGCCGCAGCGCTTCAGGTTACTGACCAACATGCCGATCCGTTTGCCGATCGCCTCATTGGCCACCAGCAGCGACGGTTGCAGCGCCCGCCAGGCAAAGACACTTTTGCCCCCCGGCGCGGCACAGAGATCCACCAGTCGATCGACCCGATCGGGAATCGCCAGCAGGGCCGAAGCCGCAAACACCGAGGAAAAATCCAAACAATAGAACGCCCCCGCCTCGTGCAGGGGATGCTTGCCGGGTCGCCGATTGGCCGGTTGGTCGGCGGTCAAATCGAGCCGATCGACCCAGGCCGGCTGCATCGCCAAGGGGGGCAGGGCCGCGAAGGGAAACGGATCGGGGCGATCAGCCAGCCACAACAAACAGGGCGCAAACCGCTGGGCTTGGCCAAGGCTCTGGACAAAGGCCGCGCGATCGGCCGCTTCCCCAAACAGGCGATCGGCCAGCTTCAGCAACAGACGCGACGGCCCCGTTGCGATCGCCTCCGTTGCCGCTGGTTTAGCCGATCGTTTCTTCGATTTGCCCATCTCCACTCGCCCCAAAGGTAAGTAGACAAGCGGCTTAAGCCCCTTGCCCCCCAGGATCACAGCCCGGATCAGCGCTCCAATGGTTCCTTAAACCGCCGCGCGATTCAGATCCAACACCGCTTGCAGGCGATCGAGCACCAGTTGTCGATCCAAATAGGACAGCAGCGGCCCCGCCTTCGGCCCCCGTTCCTTGTTCAAAAACGCCAGATAAATCGCCGAAAAGGCCACCGGCATTTTCAAATCCAGCTCCCGCGTTGTGGCAAACAGCGCCGTTTGTAAGGATTCGCCGTCCCAGCTTTCCACCGTTGCCAATGTCTTCAGCAAAGCTTCCACGTAGCCGACTTGTTCCGGCGAAAGTTGATTCGCCCGCTCCGGAATCGTATCCAGATAAAGCACCAACTTTTCTTCTTCGTCGGCGTAGTCATTCAGCCACTTTTGAGCAGCCGAAATCCGTTCGCGAGCAATTTGCCAATCGTAATCACTCAAAGGTTCAGCCGATCGCGCCGCCACTTCCTTTTCCACATCCAAATGGGGCACTTGCAACAGAGAAATTGCCGTGCTCAATTCAAAGGGTTGGTAGGGCTGAATTTCCCCATCCAACTGGGCATAAAACAGTGCCATCCAGTCTTCATTCAGTTCCGGCGGTTGGCCGCCATTGGCGATCGTTTCCCGGCGATATTTGTCGATCAAATTGTCGTAATCCCGGAACACGCGCGTAATACTTTCGTAGTTGGGCGCAAAGTTGATGGCCGTGCGGGGCGGCGTGCGCAACATCAAAAAGCGCAACAACTGCGGCGGCAATAGATCAGCAATTTCGCGGGCACTGGAGCCGATCCCCTTGGAAGAACTCATTTTCGTGCCATTGACCAAAATGAATTCATAGGGCGAGTGGAAGGGCGGTTGTTGACCCAAGACCTTGCGAGAAATAGCGTTGGCCACGTCGCGGGAGCCGCCTTTTTGGGAGTGGTCTTTCCCGGCTAGCTCGATCGTCACGCCCAGCAATTCCCACTTGGCCACCCACTCGACTTTCCAGGGCAGTTTGCCGTTGCCGTCGAAGGGCGAAACCCAACCGGAATGGCCACAGCCTTGGGTGTAGTCCGTGGCGTTGGGATCGCAGGTGTAGAACACCTTGCCATCTTGATAGTCGGTGACTTGGGTAGTGGCGATTTTGCCGCAATGTTCGCAAATTACCTGGAAGGGATACCAGTTGCTGGGGCGATCGGCCTTGCTAACTTCTTTGTAGGCTTCGCGCACCAAATGGGCGTTTTTCAAGAAGCGATCGATCGCAGGATTCAACTTGCCCGATCGATACAAATCCCGCAGGTAATAAATCTCGGGCCGCACACCCAAATACTCAAACACATCCAGAAATTCGCCCATGAAATATTTGGCGTAATCACTGGCGCGATCGCCCGGCGCGGTGTCATCGGGCGAGGGCACATTGCAGAGGGGCCAGCCCAAATAGCGCTCAAACTTTTCCCGATCCAAATAGCGCGGCACGGTGTCCAGCGCGTCGTAATCATCCACGCCGTAGATGAATTTCACGGGCTTGCCGGCCTGTTTCAGAGCGCGATAGATCGTGTCGTGAATCACGACTCCCCGCAAGGAGCCAACGTGAACACGCCCCGATGGCGTTTTGGAATCGTTAACGATCTGTGGACCCTGTGCGTCGGCGGCGATTTTATCTGCCCAGAAACTCATGGCGGTGGGGCGGTGATGACGAGGTAATGGTTACAGAAAAAGATGGGTGCAGAATGCCAAGGTTGCAAAATGCCTATTCATTTTAGGGACTTGGGGCCTTTTACGCGCGATCGCCCCGAAAGGATGCTGAAAAAGCTTTATCTAGAAATTGATCAGGTTGAACCAGTTAACCCCGCCCCTTCAATACCCCCAGTCCAAACCAGCCGATCGGCCATTGGCATAATGAGACCAATCGCAATCTTGAGGAAAAACCGATGGTTGCTCAAATTCCCCCCAGTGAGCCGGGAAAAGTTCAGCCCAAGCCGATCGAATATCCCGACAGTGACGGCCAGCCGATGGCAGACAACACAAAGCAATTTCACTGGATCCAAACTATTCAAAGCAACCTCGCCACTATTTTCAGTGACGATCCGCAGGTGTTTGTGGCCGGTGATTTGCTTTGGTATCCCCTGGAAGGCAGCAACACCATTCGCCAAGCGCCCGATGTGATGGTTGTCTTTGGGGTTCCCAAGGGCGATCGGGGTTCCTATATGCAGTGGCGTGAACACAACATCGCCCCTCAAGTGGTGTTTGAAATTTGGTCGCCGGGCAATCGCTTTGGGGAAATGCTGAAAAAGCAGATGTTCTATAACCGCTATGGCGTTGAGGAGTATTACATCTATGACCCCGATCGCAATGAATTGAACATTTTGACGCGGGGAGACAGGGGCGATCTGGAACCCGTTGAGAATCCCCAAAACTGGGTCAGTCCTCGGCTGGGCATTCGCTGCCAACTGGATGAGGAAACTCTCACCCTGTTGGGGCCCGATGGCCGGCCCTTTTCCACCTTGCTGGAAGAGCGGCAACGGGCCGATCGGGAACGGGAGCGGGCCGATCGGCTGGCGGCCCGGTTGCGGGAACTGGGTTTGGATCCCGACGCGATCGCTCCCTAGGTTCTTGAGCGATCAGCCCGAGTAACCACCATCAGCGATCGCAGCCATCGGGATTGTGGCCAATATCACCCCTACAGCATCACCCCTACAGCAGCCCAGAAACCTCGTAGAGCTGGCGCGTGCGGGACAAAATCTTATCGCCATAGTTCATATCCGCCTCCCAACGCCCACTCAGCAGCGCCACCGTGGGAGCCACGCCGCGCGGCACAAAGCTAAACCGAGGATCCACCACCGCATTCGCCAAGGGTTCCGTGCTGGCGTAGGCCTTGAGGTGTTGGATGTGGGCCCGCACGCCCAGCCGCGCACTGGCAAAGGAAGCCCCCTCGGGATTGCCCCCCAAGGCCCCCAGCCCCCCAAAGTTGTTTTGGCTGGATTTGGTGGGGCCCGGAAATTGCAGAAAGTCCGTTTCCACACACATTTGGGCAAAGGCTAGATCAAAATTGACCCCCTCGGTGATCGCCTCTTCGCGGTAAAGGCGCGGTAAATCGGGAAACTGGCTACCCGCATTGGGGTTAAAGGCCCTCAGAAAGGTCAGCATTTGGGCATCAACGGTGCTGCCCAGTCCCATAATTTGCCCCTTCAAGGTGTTGGAAACCAAGAGGTTGGTGCGGAGGGTGACGGCGCGAGTTTGGCTGTTCCAACCCACAGAGATGTTGTATTGCCGCAGGTCGATCGCCTTGAAGTAAACGATGTTTTGGTAGCGCACTCGGACGATTTGCGGGTTGGTGGCCACTTTGATGCCCAGGCGATCGGCCAGGTCGATCGGGATGTAGGAATTGCCATTGATCAGCACGCCCCGCTCGGGATAGCGCTGATTATTCACCTCGATTTGAATGCTGCTGTAGGGCTGGGCGGGGAATTCCAGCAAAATTTGTTGCAGGCCATCGCTGAGGCCGGTGGCAATGCCCCAACCTTGATTTTTGAGAATCGTGCGATCGGTCTCGTTGGTTAAAAAGCCCACTTCCACCAACAGCGAAGGAACCGTGAGTTGACGACAAAACAGCCGATTCCCCAACCCCGTGGCCGTGTCGGGCAATGCCCCCCGCGAAAGGAGTTGGGGAACCCGCGCCAGGGTCGATCGCAACAGAATTTCTGCCTGGGTTTGGCGCACCTGATTATTCGCAATGAAATAGACCGTCGTGCCTCGGGTGGCGGGGTTGCTGGAACCATCCAAGTGAATTTCCAAGGCCACATCCCCGGCGCGTCCTCGGGCATTGATCCAAGCAATCGTCTGTTGCAGGCTCAAGTCATCGGGAACCGTCAGCACTTCAATGCCCCGCCGTTGCAGGGTTTGGGCCGTGGCTTCCCGCAGCCAAATCATTTCCCGGGCTTCGGTGGTTCCTGCCGCCATAATGCCAGGATCCAAAACCCCGTTTTCATAGCCCCCATGGCCCGCTGAAAGGAGAACCCGCCCCATGAATTACTCTCGATCGAACTTCGACCAATGCTAGATCACCCGATTCCAAAAAATCACTAGGATGCGGTGCTGTTCAGAATCATCCCGAGGGCGATCGCGCGGCTGATTCGCGCAAGAGGTCTATGGGGTGACCGACTTGGGATTTGGGTTGCGATTTGGGTTGCGATTTGGGTTGGAATTTGGGATTGTCCACCCCGCGCTCGAAATTTGCCGTTTTGGAGCCGCAAGCAACGGAGCCGGCGGCCGTCCGGTACACTGCATAGATCCGTTGTCGGGTCGATCGCCCGGTTTGCTGATCATGGTTGAAGCTGCTGCATTTTCTGAGCACCCACATCCTGAAGAATTAGAGAATTTAGAAAGTTTAGAGAATTTAGAAAGTTTAGAAACCCTTGCAGAAGAAAACCTGGAAGCCTTAGAAGATTTGCCAGAGCCGGAGGAATTACCCGATCGGCCGGTGGCCCACGGCGATGACTTGCCCGATGATTTGGTGTCGGCCTTGGCGATGCCCTTGCGGGGAGCCAAATTGCCCTCCACATCCGCAACCACCCAGCAGCCGGCCGAACAGCCTTCAACTGCGCATGACCCGGCTGAATCGCCCACCGAAACCGGCTCGGAAACCGGCAGCGAAGTTCCTGTGGCCGAGTTGCCGCCCCTGTCGCCGGAAGCGGCCAAGCTGGCGCGAGAATTGCTGACGGGAGCCGATCGCCCCGTGGCGGATCTGACCGGGGAACGGGGGCCC
The DNA here is from genome assembly GCF_014698135.1 of Limnothrix sp. FACHB-881. Classification (NCBI taxonomy): domain Bacteria; kingdom Bacillati; phylum Cyanobacteriota; class Cyanophyceae; order Pseudanabaenales; family Pseudanabaenaceae; genus Limnothrix; species Limnothrix sp. FACHB-881. The sequence continues at coordinate 8,977 of NZ_JACJSN010000022.1, read as the reverse complement.
CAAGTGCGCCTTTGGATTCCGGGCTGGGCTGAATTGACTGGATCTACTGGATCTATTGGATCTCTCGAATCTGCTGAATCTGCGGAGACAGAACCCGCGACGGGTCGGGAATCGCCGCCATCCCCAGCCGAATCCCAGCCAGAAGCGGCGGCTCCTGAGGCGAGCGAACCTATCCCGGCTGCCGAGATCAATCCTTCTGCCCAAACGCTCTCCGAGGCCAAACCCTCCGAGATTAAAACCAGCAACACCAAAGACAGCCAAGAAAGCAAAGAAAGCGCCGATCGAACCCAACCGGTGCGCCTGGTGCTGCCGCCGGACTTTGTGGCCGAACAGCCCGATCGGGGCTTGGCCTGGACCGATTTGTGGCAGCAATTGATGCATCGGCTGTATGGGGGGGAGCGGGGCTGGACACCCGACGGGCCCGTCACGCTGCAAGCGATCGATCGCACCTTGGAAGCCAGGCAACTGAAGGCGATCGCCGATGCCCTTCAGGAGGTGCAATTGCGGCTGACCCGGGTGGAAACCAACCATCCCGCCACCGCAGCCCTGGCGATCGAAATGGGCTATGCCCTTCAGTTCACACCGCCCGAACCCACCCAGGAACCGATTGCGGCCGATCCTGAACTCGACCTTGCGCCCGATTGTTTGTATTTGGACAAAACCTTGCGATCGGGGGTGGAAATTCGTTATCCGGGCACGGTGGTGATTCGCGGCGATGCCAACCCCGGCAGCGCGATCGTAGCCGGGGGCGACATCCTCGTCTGGGGGCGGCTCTGTGGCGTGGCCCACGCGGGCATTAATGGCAACGAAAACGCCATCATCATGGCCCTGAACCTGGCGACCAATCAGGTGCGCATTGCCAGCCGCACGGCCCGGGTTCCCGAGTCCAAGCTCGATGTGCCCTGTCCGGAAGTGGCTTACATTTCCGGAAAAGGGATCCGAATCTCACCGGCCGCCGACTTTGCCAAAAATGAAGTGCGATCGCGCCTGGGGGAATCACCCGCCTAAACGCTTGCCTCCGCCCCCGACAGATAGTCAAATCGCCCTTCGATCGCCATGCTAAATTGAGGTGTCTTTTCGGGTTCCGCCCGATCGCACCGCCCTTGGCCGTTCTGAATCCACCCTTCTCGATCGACCCTTCAGCCGTTGTCAACTATCAGGCAATCCCATGAGCCGCATCATCGTAATCACCTCCGGCAAAGGTGGCGTAGGCAAAACCACCTGCACCGCCAACTTGGGCATGGCCCTGGCGCAACTGGGGCGAAAAGTGGCGCTAGTGGATGCCGACTTTGGCCTGCGTAACCTAGACCTGTTGTTGGGTCTGGAAAATCGCGTGGTCTACACCGCCGTGGAATACCTGGCCGGTGAGTGCCGCCTGGAGCAGGCCCTCGTGCGCGACAAACGACAGCCCCGATTGGTGCTGATGCCCGCCGCCCAAAACCGCACCAAAGAATCGGTCACCCCCGACCAAATGAAAGCGTTGGTTTTGACCCTGGCCAAAAGTTTTGACTATGTGTTGGTGGACTGTCCAGCGGGCATTGAAATGGGCTTTCGCAACGCGATCGCCGCCGCCCGCGAAGCCATCATCGTCACCACTCCCGAAATTGCCGCCGTGCGCGATGCCGATCGGGTGGTGGGTCTGCTGGAGGCCGAGGGCATCAAAAACGTTCGGTTGGTGGTGAACCGGCTGCGGCCGCAAATGGTGCAAGCCAACGACATGATGTCCGTGGACGATGTGCGCGAAATTTTAGCGATTCCGTTGGTGGGAATTTTGCCCGACGATGAACGGGTGATCACCTCCACCAACCGAGGGGAACCGCTGGTGCTGTCGGAGCAAGTCTCCGTGCCCAAGATGGCGTTTAGTAACATTGCCCGCCGTCTGGAGGGTCAAAACGTGGAATTTTTAGATCTCACCGCCAGCCACGATTCCTTGCTGAAGCGGCTGAAGCGCTGGCTGAAGGGTAGCCCTCGCGGTTAGCCTGGATGGGCGAGCCGCTCCCGATCGGCCGCTGGAAGCTCCCTGACCGCTGGCTCAACCTTGGCCAAGCTGGTCTCATCCCTTGGGTGGTGTGTCTTGACTGCAAGGGCTGTTGCGATCGCCCGGGGCCCATGACCGGCACAAAACCAAGCAACCGGGCGGTTTTGGCTCCGTTGGCAACCAGCCCTCAACCCACAACTCGTTTTTTCCCTCAGATCGCCCTTCGATCCAGCGCGCTGCGTTATCTGCGTCATGTTAAGCGAACTTCTCGATAAACTTTTTGCCCGCGATCCCGACAGCCGCAGCGTGGTGAAACAGCGGTTGCAATTGCTGTTAGCCCATGACCGAACTGATCTTTCGCCGCAGTCGCTCGATCGAATGCGCCAAGAGATTTTGGATGTGATTTCTCGCTATGTGGAAATTGATAGCGAGGGATTGCAATTCATGCTGGAAAACGACCTTCGCACCACGGCGTTGATTGCCAATGTGCCCATTCGGCGGGTGCGCCCGGACAATGAACCCTCGGAGGAAGCGGCCGCAGCCATGGAAACCCCGATCGAGAGTGTGATCCCGGAAGCCCCTTCCGAAACGGACGAAATCATCGATTTGGAATCCTTGCCCCTTGATGGGCCCACGGAAATTACCCCCTAGCAAGGTGGATCAGTCAGTGTTGGGTAATGGCGATGCGGCAGACCCCCTGAAACCGCAGGAAGGCAGTCAGTTCCAATCGGGGGAGCCATTGGACAAGGGGGAAACAACGACCTTGGCAACGGTGCGATCGCGCTGGGTGCAGCGGCTGCGGCATGATCGCGCGATCGCCGTGATTCGATCGCACAACTGGCTTCAGGGGCTGGCCATGGCCCAGGCGGCCGCCGAAGGGGGCCTGCGACTCATTGAAATTACTTGGAACAGTGTTCGGCCGGCGGAATTGGTGGCCGAACTGCGCGATCGCTTGCCCCACTGTCAAATTGGGGCCGGCACGCTGCTGGATGCGGCCATGGTGCGGGAAGCGGTGGCAGCGGGGGCCCAATTTGGCTTTGCGCCCTTTGGCGACTCGGGGGCGATCGCAGCGGCGGTGGCGGCCGGCATCCCGATCGTGCCGGGAGCCTTGACCCCCACGGAAATTGCCCAGGCTTGGCGGGCCGGAGCCAGCAGCGTCAAGGTGTTTCCCATTTCGGCGGTCGGCGGAGCAGCCTACGTGCGATCGCTCGTGCCCGTGTTGCCCATGCCGCTGATTCCCACCGGGGGGGTCACTTTGGCCAATGCGGCGGAATTTTTGGCGGCCGGGGCGATCGCGATCGGCCTGTCGGGGGAACTGTTTCCAGCGGAAGCCGTGGCCGCTGGTCGTTGGGATCAAGTGCGCGATCGGGCCCGTCGCTTGGCTGAACAGGTGGCCCCCCACTGTCTTCCAGAGACAACCCCGCCGCTCGAAGATCTCCGCCCCTAGACCAACCGCCCGGCGACAGTCTGGCCAATTAACCGGATACAGCAGAAAATCAACTGGGAAACCGATCATCTTTCAAGCACTTCGTGGCCCCAATCATTGGCCCCACGAAAATTGCCCGGTTAAAATGCGAAACAATCTGCTCGATCGCTGTGCTGCGGACTTGGCAGATTTTTTTGCAGACTTGGCAGATTTTGCAAATTTTTTTAGGAACCTCCATGACAGGGCTGCTGGCAAAACTCGATGACACCCGCGATCGAGTGGTCGATCGTACCCGAGAACTCAGACAACGGCCGCCCCAGTGGTTACGTCGGCCCAAGTTTTTGATTGCGGGGGCACTGGTGACCTTTGCCGCCTCCTGGGCCGGGGCCCAATCCAGTGCCGCTCACTACTACTTCGATCAGTGGGAGCGGGCGCAACTGACCAAAACCCTGGCCGTTTTGAACCAACCCACGCCCGACCAACAACCCCGCTGGGCCGCTATCACCGATCAGCGCTGGAGCTTTTTGGAGCGATCGACCCGGGCCATGGCCCAAGCCGCCAGCACCGGCCTGGTGAACTTCAAAGAACTGCCCTTTAATCCCAAGGCATCGATGGCGATTCTGAAGCGGCTGGATAATGTTCGTTGGCTCCAAGTCGATATCGGCAACCAACGCTTAACCGCCTGGGAAGGAAATCGCCAAGTCCGCACGGATGCGGTTTCCACCGGCAAAGCCCGCACACCCACCCTGCCCGGCACTTGGACGATTTACACCAAGCTGCGATCAACCCGGATGCGTGGCCCTGGCTATGACGTGCCCAATGTGCCCTACACGATGTATTACGACGGGGGCTATGGCATCCATGGAGCCTACTGGCACAACAACTTCGGCACACCCATGAGCCACGGTTGCACCAATCTCCCGGTGTCCACCTCCCGCTGGTATTTCAACTGGGCAGAGGTGGGCACGCCCGTGGTGGCCCATCGCTAGGGCCGATCGGGGCTGGTTGGCCCTGGATCCCGCACCCACAGGGCCAAGCCACCACTGCGCCCCCGAGCCGCCAGCCCCGACTCACCGGCCCAGCAGAACGCAAAAAAGGGCAAATAGCCGACCGCCCGGCGGTTAAATGGCTCCTGGGTTAGGGCCTTTGTGGCCGGCCGCTCGCCCCGAACTGGGCCGCGATAAACCACCCGATCGCCAATCCCGATCGCCAGTTCCAAAAAATCAAAAGCCAGCAAATTCCGCTGACCCACCCACCGGGCCGGGCCCGAAAACTCCATAAAAATTGGCCCCACCTGCACTCGGTTCTTGATCCGGGCGATCGCCCCCGTGGCTTCGTTGGCCAAAAAGGTCAGATAGGCCGGGGCAAAAGCCGGAAAATAAAACCCCCGATCGCGCTGGGCCGACTTTTTGGGCGACACCACCCCCAAACGCCAGCGACCCACCAGCGACCCTTCCGAGAGCTGCACCCGATCGCGGCGGGTTTGGGTTTCCACGGTTTTCAGCGCGGTCACCACGGCAGCCGGCCGCGGACGCTCAGGCTCGGTCTGGGGATTTTGGATCGATCGCGCCGTCTGTTCCAGCAGTTGCGCAGCGGCCGGTTGCATTGCGATTTCGGTTGCCATGATGGGGGGTTGATCAACAGTAATTAATTTACTAACATTCGCTAACGTATGCCAATGTTTAGATATGGCATACATTCCTCTCAGAAAAGCGGTCGAATTTCTGGGATTGCATCCAAATACGCTAAGAAAGTACGCAGATGAAGGGAAGATCGAAACCATCCGCAACGAGGCGGGCCAGCGGCTTTATAACGTCGAGTCATATGGACGCAAGGCAACTCGATCTACCGTTGTTTGCTATTGCCGCGTCAGTTCACCCAAGCAACGGGACGATCTCGCTAGACAAGCCCAGTTCATGCGAGACCGCTATCCCGAAGCCGAAATCATCCAAGACATCGGATCGGGTCTCAATTTCAAGCGAAAAGGATTGCAATCCCTACTGGTCAGACTCATGCGCGGCGATCAGCTCCAAATTGTGGTTGCCTGTCGAGACCGACTCTGCCGATTCGGATTCGAGCTGTTCGAGTTCATGGTTCAACAAAACGGTGGCGAACTCGTGGTTCTCGACCAATCTGTTCACTGCCCAGAATCAGAACTCACAGCGGATCTGCTCGCCATCCTTCACCTCTTCTCTCGTCGAATGCCCGGACTCAGAAGCTACCGAAAGGCGATCCAGGAAGATCCGAATCTTCCTAAGCCCTGATCAGAAAGTGCTCCTGAAGCAATGGTTTGGCGTTTCGAGATACGTCTACAACGCCACGATCAAACATCTTCAGGAACCGGGAACCAAAGCCAACTGGATGGCGGTTGCACCCATCATCTTGGGTGCGCTTCCCGAATGGGCCAAGCCAGTTCCCTACCAGATCAAAAAGATTGCGGTTAAAGATGCTTGCACTGCCGTTCGAGAAGCTAAAAAGGGCTTCAAAAAAGATGGTCAGATTCGCAAGTGTCGTTTCCGTAGTCGCAAAGATCGACAACAAACGATCTATATCCCCAAATCAGCCATCAGTGAAAACGGTGTCTATTACACCATCTTGGGAAAAGCAGCCCTAAAAGAATCAATTCCTGATGGCTTCAGTGATGGTCGGTTGACACTTGCCTATGGTGAGTATTACCTGATCACCTCAACAGCAGTGCAACCCATTCAGTCCGAAAACCAAGGGCGAGTGGTTGCCTTAGATCCCGGTGTTCGCACATTCATGACCTTCTTTGCTGAGTCATCCTATGGATGGATTGGCAACGACTCGAACTTGCTGATTCAAAAGCTGTGCTTCAAGCTAGATCGCCTGGTTTCCAAAATCACCAAGGCTAAATCAGCCCAGAAGCGCCGCTTCAAGAAAGCCGCCGATCGCCTGCGTTCCAAAGTGCAACACCTGGTGAAAGAACTTCACCACAAAACCGCACGGTTCCTGACTGAAAACTTTGATGTGATCTTGTTGCCCAGCTTTGAATCCTCTCAAATGGTGAGCAAATCACGTCGCAAGATCAAGTCAAAAACCGTGCGGCAGATGTTGACCCTATCGCACTACCAGTTCAAGAAACATCTAGAGTGGAAAGCTTGGGAGTTGGGCAAGATTGCCTTGACCGACATCAATGAAGCCTACACCTCTAAAACCGTTTCGTGGACAGGTGAAATCATCAAGATTGGTGGCTCTCGGGTCATCAAGTCGAAAGTTGATGGACGGTCAATGAATCGGGATCTCAATGGTGCTCGTGGGATTTTCCTACGGGCATTGGTTGATACGCCTTGGTTGAGAGACCACCTCAACTTATGCATTTGTTAGCATCCGTTAGCAAAAAAGTATCGGCAGTCATAGTCAATAGCCATAGTCAATAATAGTTCTGCTCTTCGGGATTCCAACGGCTCCCGGCCACCCCTCCTCGATCGGCTATTCCTTCTCGATCCGCCATGCATGTCTCGCCATGAATATTTTGATTAGCAACGATGACGGGATTTTTGCCCTGGGCATTCGCGCCCTTGCCAATGCCTGCGCTGAAGCGGGTCACCAAGTGACGATCGTTTGTCCCGATCGGGAACGTTCCGCCACAGGGCACGGCCTGACGCTTCAGGATCCAATTCGCACGGAACTGGTTCCTAACCTGTTTCACCCCAGCGTCACCGCTTGGGCCTGCTCCGGAACGCCCGCCGATTGCGTCAAGCTGGCCCTGGGGGCCCTGCTCGATCGCAAGCCCGATGTAGTGCTGTCGGGCATTAACCACGGCCCCAACCTGGGAACCGATGTGCTCTACTCGGGAACTGTTTCGGCGGCCATGGAAGGCCTGCTGGAGGATATTCCCAGCTTTGCCTTCAGCCTGGCCAAGTTTGGTCATCTTGACTTCAGCGCCGCCGCCGAGTTTGCCGTGCAAGCGGTGGCCCAACTCATTGCCCAGCCGCCTGCCCGGCCAATGCTGCTGAATGTGAATATCCCAGCGCCCGACGGACCGATCGCGGGTGTGCAGCTCACCAAACTCGGCTTCCGGCGCTATCACGACCTATTTGAAAAGCGGGTGGATCCCCGTGGCCGCACCTACTATTGGCTGTCGGGAGAAGTGCTTGAAGAAATTGACCCGGAAACCATGCCCGGAGGCCAAACTTCGCCCCTGATCACCGATGTACAAGGAATTCGGCAAAACTACATCACCCTCACTCCCTTACATTTCAATTTGACCGATTGGGCGGAGATGACCCCCTGGCAACCTTGGATCGATCGACTGGCCGAGAGCTATGGGCCAGCCCCCAATCCCGCAGCCTAAGCCAATGTCAGTTCGGAATAGGGGAAGCAGCAGAAAGACGGGACTGGTTAAGCTGAGGTGTTAATCCAAACAAGCCTTAGCTCAACCCCGTCGTGCTCAGGTTAGAAGCTCTGTTCTGCAAAATCGACGACTTCTGCCAAGATTTTGAAACGTGATGGATGCGACGCTTGCTCAAGGATGGTTTCAAGCAACACCAGCGTGAGCACTCCATGAGTTTCGGTCTCAAGAACTGTTACCAGATTGAACACTCTCGTCACTGCAGTCCGGTCAATTGTTGTGTGTATCTGCCCAGTGAACTGATTGCCTACTGTCATCAACCCCAGAAACCGTCCCTCGATCGATTTGGCTGTGTTGGGAATTGAGCTACACAATTAACCCGAACTGACGTGTACTGAATTTGGCAAGGCAAAAGCCGTAGATTTTCCTTGAATTTGTGCGATCGCCCCCACCAATAACTCAGCCGTATGCGATGATCGCCACATCAGCTCATTTGCTCAAACAGACTTCGTTTTAGCAACAACTTATGCTCTTAAAAGTATTGCCAGCAAGTTGACTGAGAGCTTAGTAGGTCTAATTTCATCACCCAGAGTTAAATTTTTCTCGTCAGTGTCTTGAACCAGTTCAGTCACAAAGTCTAAAGTCTCTAGCTGAGCCTTTGTTCCGTCAGTATAGTCACGTAACAATTTCTGGACTGATTTGATGCCTTTCCAAGTGTTTAACTTTCTGAGCGTGTCTTTCACCGTTTTGCGATCGAGTCCATTGGGAAGGCTATCTAGCGTACTAATTCTCTGCTGAATTTTATTGAGCCGCTCTGAGGTGACGGTAACATTCTCATTCGGCTCCACCTGGCTGAGTTCCTTCGCTCTCAGGTTCTTTAAGGTAACTAATTGGGTATAGACTGTTTGAGCCATTGAACGGAGATAGCGAGCAGAGAAGACATCGCCCGCCTCCGGTGTTTTGAAGGCAGTTGAGAGAGCAATACCATAGGCATCCCGCTCAACCGTCTGATCATTCCAGAAAACTAGCTCTTGACGGTCTGGAATAGGTTCGCCATTGGGGCCAAAATACTCGATTGAGATGGCAGCTAACCCGATCGGCTCGTCTTTTTCGCCTGTTCGCCTGCCTAGAGCAATCGGATTTGCCTGAGAGCTGATTTATAAAGACAATATTAATCAGCCATCCCCGCTAATCGTTTCACCATCAAATGCATTAAGCAGCCGTAGATCATCCCTTCGCTCGTCTCCGAATACAACTCATA
>NZ_JACJSN010000021.1:0-74810 GCF_014698135.1 Limnothrix sp. FACHB-881 | reverse complement strand
ATGGCAGACCGTTTGACCCCAGCCAACTAGCGGTCGCCACAGCTCCTGGCTCTTAAGCTTTACCTTTCTTCACTCTCAGCCCCTTGCGTCTATCCGGGGAACACAGTATCTACGAAATACCGAATGATGTGACCGTGATATCAATGAGGGTTGGCAAATCCAGCGGGGAGCTGGCAAAGGCGATCGACTATTCCACCACTTCGCCAAGGTAGCGCTGCACAAAGTCCTGCGCTGCTTCAGGCTTGAGTGTTTTCAAGGCCTTCACAATTTCCAAAAGTGTTTCAGCGGTTGGATCGCGAATTTCCTTGCACCAGCGATAAACATTGGTGCGTTCAATTTCCATCTGCATCGCAAGGGAGTATTGGCTCACCTCGTGATCCTCAAGCACTTGTTTCAAAACGCGGCCGGCTTTTCCCATGCCCTCGATCGTCTCAAAGGTCTGGATTTCCGTAAATGATATCCCTGTAGCTGACGGAATCCTAAAGGTTGACAGTCATCATTACGCCCTATGACTGGTTCTAGCAGCTCATCTCAACCACATTGCTACACTGAAGTTAGGATCGATGTCGCACTGAAAGCAATTGATCAGGAGAAATTAACAAGTCCATGATTGCTCAACAGGATTTATATTTCCTTAGCCCCGATGACTATTTACAACAGGAGGCAAAATCCACCCAAAAGCATGACTATATTGATGGAGAAATTGTAGCGATGGCGGGTGCGAGTAGTGCCCATTGCACGATCGTGGCAACCTTAACGGCGCTGCTTTTAAAATCCGTTCGTCAGCAAGGTTGTCAGCTATTTACCGGTGATATGAAAGTACGAGTCGATCGCCATAATTGCTTTTACTATCCCGAGTTGCTCGTCACTTGCGACCCACGCGATCAAAACACAGACTATTACAAATGCTTTCCTAAATTAATTATTGAAGTGCTTTCCGATAGCACGGAGTTGCGCGATCGCGGTGAAAAATTCTTCAACTATTCTGCTTTAGAAAGCCTGAAAGAATATGTGCTAATTAGTCAGGATAAGATGCGAGTAGAGTGCTTTCGCCGCGATGACAATAATCGATGGGTTTTGGAGTGGTATGGCCCGGTCGATCGCGTGTTTTTCCACAGCATCGATTGGCAAGGAATGATCAGCGATTTGTACGAAGACGTATCATTGCCCGGTTGAATTACCTGTTTTGCAAGGCCCATTTTGAGCTGATCCCAACCTCGATCGAGATGGTCAAGAACCCAAAAAGAATCGGAAACCTGGGCAAACCGTAGCCCCGATCGCAGACGGAGCAGCGGCGGCCGGCGACGGTTTCCGGTAAAGTTTTTTGCACCTTTAGCGGTTGTGGGGGCAAAGACCAATGGCAACGATCGTTCAGAAATATGGCGGCACGTCGGTTGGCTCGATCGAGCGGATTCAGGCCGTAGCGGCTCGGGTGATCGATACGGTGAAAGCGGGAAATTCCGTGGTGGTGGTGGTTTCGGCCATGGGCAAAACCACCGATGGGCTGGTGGCCCTGGCGCGGGAAATTAGCGATCAGCCCAGTCGCCGGGAAATGGATATGCTGCTTTCGACCGGGGAGCAGGTCTCGATCGCCCTGTTGAGCATGGCGCTACAGGCGGCGGGACAACCGGCGATTTCCCTGACCGGTGCGCAAATTGGGATCGTCACGGAAGCGTCCCACACGCGGGCGCGGATTTTGAGCATTGATCCCGATCGGCTGCGTCGCCACCTCGATGAGGGCAAAGTGGTGGTGGCGGCGGGCTTCCAGGGAATCTCGAATGCCGATGATTTGGAAATTACCACCCTGGGGCGCGGCGGCTCAGATACGTCGGCGGTGGCTCTGGCGGCGGCTTTGCGGGCCGATGCCTGCGAAATTTACACGGATGTGCCGGGAGTGCTGACCACCGATCCCCGCCTCGTGCCGGAAGCGCAAATCATGGCGGAAATTTCCTGCGATGAAATGCTGGAGCTGGCTAGCCTGGGCGCAAAGGTGCTGCATCCTCGGGCGGTGGAAATTGCCCGTAATTATGGTGTGCCGCTGATTGTGAAGTCGAGCTGGACGACTGATCCCGGAACGCGGGTGGTGTCGCAGCCGGTGGGCGATCGCCCCTTGGAAAACCTGGAAATTGCCCGGCCGGTGGATGCCATTCGCTACAACACGAATCAGGCGCAAATCGGTTTGCTGCGCGTGCCCGATCGCCCCGGGATCGCCGCCAAGCTGTTCGGAGAGCTGGCCAAGCAAGCGGTGGATGTGGACTTGATTATTCAGTCGATCCATGAGGGCAACACCAACGACATCGCCTTCACGGTGACGGAGCAGGAAGCCGATCGGGCTGAGGCCATGGCTGGGGCGATCGCGCCGACCCTGCGGACGGAACCGACGCGCCCGATGGAAACGGAGGGAGCCGAAGCGGAGTTGGTGGTCGATCGCCATGTGGCCGAAGTCAGTATCTACGGCGCGGGCATGATTGGCCGGCCCGGCGTGGCGGCCCAAATGTTCAAGACCCTGGCGGACGCGGGGATCAATATTGAAACCATTTCCACCTCGGAAGTGCAGGTGGGTTGCATCATCGCTCCCGGCGACGACGCGGCCGATCGGGATTTGGAGGCGCTCTGTCAGCGAGCGGTGGCGGCCCTGCGCCATGCTTTTGAGCTAGACACGGATCAACTTTTGCCGGAGGTGTTGCCGATCAACCAACCCGCCAGCTCCGATGAGCCGCCCGTGCGGGGTGTGGCGCTCGATCGCAACCAAAGCCAAATCGCCGTCCGCAACGTGCCCGATCGCCCCGGCATGGCGGCCAAAATCTTCGAGCTGCTAGCCGAAAAGAGCATCAGCGTCGATACGATCGTCCAGTCCCAGCGGCGGATCGTTGTCAACGGCTCCCCCACCCGCCACATCGCCTTCACCACCGCCGCTACCGATGCGGAAGCCGCCCGCGCTGTGCTGCTAGCCGCCGGTCAGGAATTCGGTTGGGGCGAAGTGGTCGTGAATGCCCAGGTGGCCAAGGTCAGCGCCGTGGGAACGGGGATGATTAACCGGCCCGGCGTGGCGGCCCAAATGTTCAACGCCTTGGCAGCCAAGGGGATCAACCTGCTGATGATCACCACCTCGGCAATCAAGATCAGTTGCGTGGTGGAACAAGATCAAGGCGTGGAAGCCCTGAAGGCGGTTCACGAAGCCTTTGATCTTTCGGGCGAATACCAGGCCAGCAACGTCCACGGACTGACCCCGGCAAAGTAGGCGAGTAAAATCGTCCAGTTGCGGAGCGTGCAGCGCCAAACGCCCTCACGCTCCCAGCGCCGAGCCGAGGTGAGCACCCGATCGGGCAAAATCCGAATCCGCCAACCCCGCCGCCGAATCGATCGCATCAGGGCCACGTCTTCCATAATCGGAATTTCCGGGTAGCCGCCCAGCGCCCCAAAGGCCGATCTCCGCATAAAAATCGCTTGATCCCCATAGGGCAACCGGGTGAGGCGCGATCGCACCGAAGCCACCCGGGCGATCGTTCGTAACGTCCACCGCGACGAGGCGATTGATAAGTCAAATGCTCCACCTACTAAATCCTCGGAGAAGGGCGCACGGCGGTGCGCCCCTACGGTGGGTGCTTGTTTCAAAGTTGTTTTGATTTGGGTAAAGGCCGTTGCGGGTAATTGCGTATCGGCGTGCAGAAATAGCAGGATTTCCCCTCGGGCGATCGCCGCGCCTGCGTTCATTTGCAGCCCCCGACCCCGCGCCGCCGTGATGCCTCGCACCGGGCGATCGCTCGGCAAATACTGCAAGGTTGAACCCGCCCCATCGCCATCGACCACAATCACTTCGTAGGGAATTTGTCCGGCAATTTTTACTAAGTGATCCAGCATTTTTTGAATCCGTTCCCCTTCATTCAGCACGGGCATAATCACGGAAAGGGCGATCGGCTGTCGAATTTTTGCCAACGTTGCCATTGCTCGTTTCAGAGCCGAATTCTGCTGATTTATTTGCCAGAATCGATCTAAATCGGTTGCGTGATCAATATCGTACCAATGGGGCAGAATTGCGACTGGTTGGTTAGCTGATTGGAACCGGGCGATCGTCTCCGCAAAAACCGTTTCGGTACTCCAAATCATGTTTTGAAAAATAGCGGGTAACAGGCGATCGCACCGAAACCCCACCAAGCAATAACCCCCATCTTCCGTAGGGCAAATCACCGCGCCGGTTTCGATCAATGCTTCAGCCGCCTGGGTCAATATTTCATCGGGTAAATCGGGGCTGTCGCTACCCACCAGCAAGACCCGATCGCTTCCCTGCCCAAAACAAGTCGTGAACGCCCGCGCCATTCGATCGCCCAAATCCCCATCGCCCTGGGCCACCAGTTGCCGATCGTCACAGCCCAACCAGTCGCGCACGGTCGATCGCCCCGAATCAGGTGCATAGAACACGCAGATATCGGCTTGCTGGCGATTGGCAAATACGGTGAGGCGATCGAACCAGTCCCGCCCCATCGATCGATAAAATTCCGTCGCAAAATCCGCCCCGATTGTCTTGGCTAGTCGCGATTTAACCTGACCTAATTCGGGCGCTTTGACAAATAGGGCGATCGTTAATTTTGTATCCATCAAATGTCAATCAATTTCCCATTTTCCGGATTAAACACTGGTGTTGAATCTTGACAGGTCAGTGATCCAGGTGCTCGCTGGCTCCTATCCATTTGCTATCCTAAAGTTCAGAGCGCCAGGACAATTGTAAGATGATCGCCGTTCCCAGTGGTTTTAGTGCTGTTGATTATTTAGTGCTGGAACAAGACAGCAGTCAACGCCATGAGTACCGTTATGGCTCGGTCTACGCTATGGCTGGCGGCAGCGGCAACCATAGTGCCATCTGCATTAATTTGCTGAGTGCGATTCATGGGCATTTGCGTCAAACCGATTGCCGATTCTATGGCAGCGATGTGAAAGTCAGCTATGCCGATCGCTTCTTTTACTATCCCGATGCGTTCGTGACTTGTGACCCGCGCGATCGCACCGATCGCTATGTCAAACGCTATCCCAAACTGATTGCGGAAGTCCTATCACCCTCTACGGAATTATTCGATCGCACCACGAAGTTTGAGGATTATCAAGCGATCGAAACCCTCGAAGAATATGTCTTAATTGACCAAGAAAAAGTCGCCGTGGAATGTCGGCGACGGGTGGCGGGCGGTCGCTGGGAAAGCCAGATTTATCAAGCAGGTGATCGGGTGGAATTAATCAGTATTGGCTTAACAATTGCGATCGAGGATCTCTATGCTGGACTCGATGAAATGCCCTAACAATCATCACCCCAGACAAGGGGCTGAAGCCCCTTGTCTAACAGGATTCAACTATCAGAATTAGGTGGTGTATTCGGCGTTGATCTTCACGTAGTCGTAGCTGAGATCGCAGCCCCAAGCCTTTGCGGAGCCGGGCCCGTCGCCAATGCTGACCCCGATCGCCACGGTGTCGGTTTTCAAGTACTCACCCTCAGCGGCGGCCTTCAGGTAGTTGTGGGCGGCCATCCGATCGAACGCCAGCGGTTGCCCGTTTTCCATCAACACAATGTCGCCGAGCTGAATCCGCAGGTTGTTTTGGTCGAACTTCACGCCAGCGCGACCGGCAGCCCCGGCAATCCGGCCCCAGTTGGGATCGCGGCCGAAGATGGCAGATTTGGTGAGGGCGGAACCGGCGATCGTCTTGGCGACGGCGCGGGCGGCGGCTTCGTCGGGCGCACCGCTGACGGCCACTTCAATCAAACAGGTCGCCCCTTCCCCATCCCGGGCGATCGCCTTGGCTAAGTGGGTACAAACCGCCGTCAGCATGGCTTCCAGCTTTTCGGCTTCCGGGCCCCACTGGGTGATTGCCGGGGTGCGCGATTGACCGTTGGCCAGGGCAAACAGGGAATCGTTGGTGCTGGTGTCGCCATCAACGGTGATTTGGTTGAAGCTGCGATCGCCCGCCCGCGAGAGCATTTCCTGCCAGAGCTGGGGCGACACAGCCGCATCGCAGGTGACAAAGGCCAGCATCGTCGCCATGTTCGGGTGGATCATCCCCGATCCCTTCGACATGCCGCCAATCCGCACGGGACGATCGCCAATCATGGTTTCCAGGGCGATCGACTTAACGACTAAATCCGTCGTCAAAATCGACTTTTCGGCGCTGGCTCCCCCCTCGTCGGATAGGGCCGCCACCACTTGCGGAATCCCAGCGCGCATCGGTTCCATTTTGATGCGCTGCCCGATTACCCCCGTGGAAGCCAGCAACACCGTGTTGGGATCGATGTCCAATTCTTTGGCTAGCAGTTGGGCGCATTCTTCCGCGTCGGCGGCCCCAGCGGCTCCCGTGGCGGCGTTGGCCTGGCCGGCGTTTACCAAAATGGCGCGGGCGCTGGGCTTGGCTTGCAGGCGATCGCGGCAGTAGTCCACGCAGGCGGCCCGCACTTGGCTGGTGGTAAAAATCCCGGCGGCGATCGCCTCCACTTCAGAATAAATCAGGGCCAAATCCGGCGCGCCCGAGGGTTTCAGCCCCGCCGTAATGCCCGCCGCTTTATAACCCTTAGGAGCCGTTACGCCGCCGGAAATCACTTGCCAATCTGCCATGATTCGATCGCCCTTTCACGATTGCTAAGTTGCCCAGAATCCGGGCAATTGGGTGATTATAGCAAGGTCGTTTCGGGCGATCGCGCTGCTTCTGTCACGGGATCACGATGCAAGTCTTGATGAAATTTGCCAACAAGAGCTAATGAATAGCGCAAATATTAATCAGTTCTTGACGAACTCTTGACTAACGCTTGACCAACGCTTGGGGCTAACAAGGTTGTGCGATCGCGTGCAGGATAAATTATTGTTTGATCGCAATTCATAGATTGTAATTCATACAATTTTAATTCCAGAATTGCTTGATCGAAATAGCCGATAGTTTCAGCAAATTGCGGCAATTCCGAATCAATTTATTTTGGATTAATTGGTAAACGAATCAGAAATTGAGTGCCTCGTCCTAGTTCTGACTGCACCTCCAAAGTGCCACTATGCTTTTCAGACACAATCTGATGGGCGATCGCTAGGCCGAGTCCTGTCCCCTTGCCAACGGGCTTGGTTGTAAACAGCGGCTCAAATAGCCGTTGCTTGACTAACTCATTCATGCCGATTCCATTGTCAGCAATGCAAACCGCAATTTGCTGATCGTTGGTGGCCTGAGTTGTAATTTGAATTTGCAGCCCAGAATCGGGGGTTTTGCCTTTCAGTGCGCTCTCCTCTAGGGCATCGATCGCATTGGCGAGCAAATTCATGAATACCTGATTGATTTGTCCTGGATAGCAAGGCAGTAGAGGCAATTCACCATAGGACTTGAGAATCGAAATCTCCGGACGATGATCACTGCTTTTCAAGCGATGTTGCAGAATCATCAGGGTGCTGTCTAGGCCTTCATGCAAGTTCGCTGGGATTTTAGTTTCAGTATCAGCACGTGAAAAAGTGCGCAACGATGTGGAAATTCCGCGAATTCGATCGGCTCCCAGCGTCAGGGAATTGATAATCTTGAGGCTATCTTCAAAAATAAAATCCGGTTCCAAATCTTCCAAAACGGCGGCTAATTCTGGGGAAGGCTGCGGATGTTCTTGCTGATAGAGCCGCAGGATTTCCGCCATGTTGTTAATGTGCTCTCGCAGCGGATCAACGTTGCTGGCAATGAAGTTGATAGGATTATTGATTTCGTGTGCAATGCCCGCAATCATTTCTCCCAAACTTGATAGCTTTTCCTGTTGAACAAGCTGCACTTGCATTTTTTGCAAAGCGGCTGTGCGATCATGAACTTGATGTTCCAAAGACTCCGTTAGTTTTTTGAGCTTGAGGTGAACCTGTAGTCGAGCTAAAACTTCTGTTTGATCAAATGGCTTGGGAATATAGTCCACTGCTCCTAGGGCAAAGCCTTTGGCTTTATTTTCCGTGTCTGAAAAAGCAGTTGTAAAAATAACTGGAATCGACCTTGTAAGTGGATTGGCCTTGAGGCGGCGGCAGGTTTCAAAGCCGTCAATACCTGGCATTTGGACATCTAGCAAAATGAGATCTGGAAGATTGCGATCGACCTGCGCCAATGCACTTTCACCATCGATCGCCACGCGAAAACGCAACCCGGCACTATTCAGCGCTTCTGATAAAACCGCCAAATTAGTTGGATTATCATCCACAACTAAAATAAATTCATTCGACGCAGATGCTGACATAGGCCATCAGGAGTTGATTTAATCATCCGGTGATTGGGAGAGACTATGCAAGCATTTCCCAAAATTTTCTAGATCTTCTTGAAGTGTTGAGGATCATTAAACCGAGAGAAACAAGCTCAATGACGAAAATGGTTATTGAGCTAAGTAGCGCTCAAGCAATGTTTGTAGTTGTTTAAGTTGAAAGCGAGCCGCCAATTGAGTGACCTGCTCAGAAAAAGGTGCCATGCTCGGGTTGGACTCTGCCAGTTCAGCAACCATGGATAAGATTTCTTGAGTATCACCGTCCATCAGGAGATCGTGCAACCGTTGCACAATTTCTGAAGCGGGAGGAATCACATCTTGGGTCTGAAGAGGTTCAGTTTTTGAGGCAGGATCAGGGATGGTGGCTTGCTCATAAATCCAAGTTAAGTTAAGTTGCTCTTGCAAAATTTGAAGCAGCACTTCAGCTTGGACTGGCTTGGGCAAAAACAAGTTAGCGCCCGCATCGATCGCCTCTTGCTGATTGCTTTCAAAGACACTGGCTGACGACGCGATCGCCACAACATTGCGCAAAGTTTCAGAGGCGCGAATTTGTCTGAGTAGTTGATAGCCATCCATGACATGCATCATCAAGTCCGTAATGATTAGGTCAGGAGCATGATTCAGTGCAGTTTCCCAACCATCTTGACCATTTTGGGCTTCCACCATTTTGAATCCAAGTGGCTCTAGGAGGCTAACAATCACAGAGCGATTCTCCCAACGATCATCTACCACAATGATGGTGCGTTGCTTGCCTTCATAACCCACAATTGTTCCTTGGTCAATTGTTCGAGAGGCGGTTGCCCATTCTTTGGCCTCCGATAGCTGCACATCAAACCAAAAGGTACTGCCTTGGCCCAGTGTGCTCTCTACTTCAATTTGGCTACCCATTAAGGACACAATTTTGTGGCTGATAGCGAGTCCTAAACCAGTGCCCTCTGACTGCTTTTTGCTATTACCCACTTGCTCAAATGGCAAAAAGATCTTTTCTAATTGTTTTGGTGTCATCCCCACACCCGTATCCTCAACCTGGAATCGCAGACGGTATAGGGACGGATCATCGAGTTTTTGGGCTTGAACGCGAAATGTCACTTGTCCTTTATCAGTAAACTTGATTGCATTGCCGAGAAGGTTAATCAAGACTTGGCGTAGTCGCTTCTCGTCGGCGCGAATCCCGATCGGTAGATCTGAATCAGCTCGATAGATAAAAGCAATGCCTTTTTGTTCAGCGCGAATCCGACAAATTTCGCCAACGCCTTGCAGAAACGAGGGCAAATGAAATTCATTAATTGCCAGGTCAAATTTACGAGCTTCAATTTTAGAAAGATCTAAAATGTCATTAATCAAGGTCAGTAGGTGGGTTCCGCACTGATGAATAATTTGGATGCCATCTTGTTCTTTTTTGCCCCAAGTTTTGGAGCGACTGAGAATTTGGGCATAGCCCAAAATGCCATTCAGGGGCGTGCGTAACTCATGGCTCATATTCGATAGAAATTCGCTCTTGGCCTGATTGGCGGAATCTGCTGCGGCCTTGGATTGCTTGAGCTGTGCTTGCTCCGTGGATTGAACATAGACCAAAACGCCAATCAGCGTGCCCACGAGGAGCAAAACAACGATCGCAATGCCATCCAGTAGCTGAAGCTGAGATTCAATATTCTGGCGTGGAATCACCAGTGCCACAGACCATTGTGCTTCGGTGAGTGGTCGAAAACCCACATAGCTTTCAAGTCCGTCAATTTTGACCAATTGAATGTCCTGTTGCCGATTGACCATCTGTTGGGCAATGTGGGCCAACCCTGGGTCTTGGGCAACTACCAAGCTTGGCGCGGGCTTGTCTATGGTGGACATGAATGCTGAGTTGGGATGCACGATCGCCTCGCCCTTGGAATTGAGCACAAAGGCATAGCTGCGATCGCCATATTTCAACTGATTGGTGACTTGCTTGATCCGATCGATCGTGACCACCCCATGGATGACTCCAGCGGGTTTCTCTTTTGAGTTTTGATCTTTAAAAATAGGTGCAGCAATGGCCACGCCAGGTACACGAGTGATCCGAGCAATCATGGGATCATCGACATAAATTTGCCCAGTCATTGCCTTCTGAAACCACCGGCGATCGCGCACATCGGCCGGCTTGGTTTTGGCAACAGTGCTTTGGCGGATTCCTGCTGCTGTGGTGAAGCCAAAAAACGAAAAATCTCCAATTCGTTGATCTTCCGCTTTGAGATAGGGACTGGCGATCGCCCAGTCCATCGATCGCACTACTCCAACGTTGGATAACATTTCCACGCGTGTTTTCAACAATGCCAACCAACTATCAATATCCTGGGACTTGTTGGTCACACGGGATAGTGCATCCTGCTTTAAGTTTTCCAATGTTGCTTGGCGCACAGTTTGATAGCTAATATATGCGCCCACGCCTACGAGCAGCGCCGTTCCTCCCACAATCAACCGCATCAGCAGGTTGCGAGACAACTTCAGGCTGAGGAAAGAACTAAGGCTTGGCAGCGTGGCTGCAAACTTTCGGTCGGTTGGTTGGGAGTGCAAAATCATAACGATCTGAAGTCGGTGGCAAGTGATTAGGTCATGCGCTCGGGCTGTGAAATTTGCTCTAAGTTATGAACAGCTAGAGTAACTTATTTGTTTCATTTCAAAGCAGATGGTAGCTCCCATTTCCCTTGTGTCATGAGGTTGATTGCTGACTGCCAACTCTATCGGAGATTTGTAAAAATTTTGTGAAAGAAATTGATTGAGTGTAAAAAATTACACAAGAAAATATTCAAGTGTAAAAAATCGCACAGGAAAATCCGAGATCTTTACCCTATCAAAATAAATCCGCGATCGACTCTGTAAAAGTAGGCTGACTCAAGATAACACCTAATATTAGTTTTAGGCAGCAACATTACTCTGATTTCAGAACGAATGGCGGCTTTAGGCAGTGATTTGTAGCACTGACAGGCAAGACTGATTTAGATTTTTAGAACTAGTTCGTATATTTGCATTCATAGAACAAACTTCGGCGCTGTTTGCAAGATGATGATTTCCAGTGCAAGATTGCCTGCCCAGACAGACTGCCGCCTGTTCCTCATTACTGAGTTGCAGTACTACCTAATTTTTTAATCAATCAATCTTTAAAAGAATGTCTGGAAAGAAAGAATGTCTGGAAAGTCCGAATTGCTACGCTGCACACCCCCGTGATCAACGCAAACAAGGGACTTAGAGCCTGTCGTCAAATCACCTGAAACCCTGATGACCTCGTTCTTTAAACCAATCAGTCGTAGGGGCGGGGTTTCCCCGCCTAGTTCCCGTGATCCTTGGGTGTTCCCAGGGATGGACAGGGTTGTGGTGATCGCCCGGGTTAGGGTTGGGAGACCCAACCCCGACGGTGATGGAAATGACGATCGGCCCTAAACCCTTTCTCCCTCAGCCATTGGTGCTCCACCATTGCCGCAAGTGACCGCTCAACCATCCACCACCGAGAGGATGGTTGACGGGCTGGGGTTGATCTAGAGGCTCATTCGCGATCGGTCGTGCCATGCAGCAAATCATTGACCGCTTGGCCCACATCCGGCTGACGCATCAGTGATTCCCCCACCAACACGGCCCCGGCTCCGGCATTCAGCACCCGATCGAGATCTGAACGATTGCCCAAGCCCGATTCACTGACCACCAAAATATCGCGCGATCGCAGTTGCTCACCCCGCGTTTCCAAGAGGGCGATCGTGGTTTCCAGCGTCACTTGAAATGTGGCCAAATCACGATTATTGATCCCCACCAACTTCACCCCATCCAGGGCTAAAACCCGGTCTAATTCGGCCAAGGTATGCACCTCAATCAATGCCGTCATTCCCAAGGCATTAATAATCTTCAAGAAATATTGCAAATCCGTATCAGTCAAGATGGCTGCAATTAACAAGATGGCATCGGCCCCGAGCGATCGAGCCAGATAAATTTGGTAAGGATAAAGCACAAATTCTTTACAGAGCAGCGGCAAATTAACCGCCTGCCGAATTTGCGCCAAATAATCGAAACTGCCCTGAAAAAACTCCTGATCTGTCAGCACCGACAAACAGGCCGCGCCGCTAGCTTCATAGGTTTGGGCGATCGCCACCGGGTCAAAATCCGCACGAATCACGCCCTTGCTGGGGGAGGCTTTTTTCACTTCCGCAATGAGCGCTGGTTGAGGGGCCGGCGGTTGGCGCAATGCGGCTAAAAAGTCTTGAGGGGGCTGGGCTTCTCGCACCCGTTGCTGAAGTTTAACTAGGGGTAACGATTCCCGCAGCCGATCGACCTCTGCTTCCTTGTGCCAAACGATTTTTTCCAAAATATGGCGAGGCTCGCTATCGGGCACACGCACTTGATAGCGCAAGGTATCAACGGCAACGGCTGGATTGGGTTGAATGCGGCGAATTTGCATAGAATTTAGAAGCAGTGAATCGCTAAATGAAGAAAGGGATGAATTTTGCCGATTCTGATGTAGGCTAATGGGCATCGGAGCATCGATAGCCGACCAATTAAATGAGCCAATTCGCCAAACAGCAAAGTTGGTGCTTTAATTGGCAATTTGCTAACGGGCAATTTGTCCTGACCAAGGGAGATCAAAAGCGATCTTTGGGTTAGGGTTCAATGGTCGAAATGCTCTCGGTGATCTGTTGACCTTCATGATCGTTTGGACGATTGATTGCTCTAGCAATGCTCTCCCAGTAACGAGCGAGCCATTGCTTCAAGGCCCTGTAGGCCACCGCTACCCTCTCAACTGCTACTTCTCAAGATCCAGCACCCAAGTCCAGTAGCGACGAATTTGGGTTCAATTGGTTTGCCCACTCGTCTTGGATTGAGCGGCCCTAATCATACGCGAAATCAGTTGTTGCCGGATCGATCGCCCCAGAACTGGCCTGAAATGCCTTGAAATCACTCCCAGAGAATTTCTCAAGGAAATCTTGTAAAAAACTGGTGATTGCTCTGGATCGCGCTGGAATCTAGGAAGCTGGAATCTGGGAAATCTAGATCATTCATCCCGTGGCTGATTCCATGAATGCCTAACCTAGGGATGCTTAACCTAGGAGATGAACAGTGGGACACCATGGGGGTGCGATCGCGATCGCTCAGACTGACGACAACGATCGACAAAGCCGCCGAGTACTGTCACGCGCCACGGGCTGAACCATCACTGGCTCGATCGGGCGATCGTGACACAATCAAAGTACAAAGCAATCCACCCAGAAAGCATCTATCCTGCATCCGTTGAGCGATGCAACTCCTACCTCTACCCTTCACCCAAAAGGGAGGTTCATCAATGTCTGTGCTACTCGTAATTGCCGTTTTGTTTGCGCCCGTTCTGCTGTCCTCAATGATGGTGGATGAAAGCTTCGATGAAGCTTTGGGTCATCCCAATCGCCATTAAAGCGATGTTTGTGTGGTTCCTGTTGGAATCCTAGTCACAACTCATGGCAACATTGGCTGATCAAAGGCTGATCAAAATTGGCTGATCAAAATCCGCTAATCACAATTGATTTGTTGCAGGAGTTAATGGTCTGTTGCAGGGGTAAATGGGTTTTCAGCAAATGGGCCAGAAATCATGGGCAGGAAGCGCCCCAACCCGGCTGAGGCCAATTTCAACGATTGCGTTCTGCACCACCTGCCAACTCCTAACGCCACAGCTTCGACGTTACTCAGATCCCCCTCAAGATTTCATCTACCGCCGCCCTTCAAACGCAGTTCAGACGAAGTGCAACCCTAAAGAAGTGCAACCATTAAAAAGGAGAGGATGCTGGTTCATTGAGCCATGAACGCATCCTCTCCTTCGTTTAGGGTTCTGGTTGGGGCCGAAGTTTTAGCCGAATCGACCGGTTACATAATCGCGAGTGGCTTCTTCCACGGGATCGTGGAAAATGCGTTCCGTGCGATCGTACTCCACCAAATAGCCAACCTTGTTGCCCGAGTCGGTGGCTTGGGCGTTGAAAAAGGCCGTGCGATCGCTCACCCGCGAAGCCTGTTGCATGTTGTGGGTCACGATCACGATCGTGTAGTCACCACTCAGTTCCTTAATCAGTTCCTCAATGCGGAGGGTGGAAATCGGATCCAAGGCCGAGCAAGGCTCATCCATCAGGATCACTTCCGGTTGAATGGCCACCGCGCGGGCAATGCAAAGGCGCTGTTGTTGTCCACCAGAGAGGGCCAAGCCACTGTCGCGCAGCTTGTCTTTCACCTCATCCCAAAGGGCAGCCCGCCGCAGGGAGCTTTCAACTAGCTCATCCATGTTGCCGCGATAGCCATTGATGCGGGCCCCAAAGGCAATGTTTTCGTAAATGGATTTGGGGAAGGGATTCGGGCGCTGGAACACCATCCCAATGCGGCTACGGATGGAAACGGCATCAACCTTGGGGCCGTAGAGGTCTTCTTCGTTGTAGGTAATTTGTCCCTCAACACGGGCGCTGGGAACCAGGTCATTCATCCGGTTAAAGCAACGCAAAATCGTGCTCTTGCCACAACCGGAGGGGCCAATGAAGGCCACAATTTCGCCCCGTGGGATGTCTAGTGATGCGTCGCGCACCGCGATGCTGGAACCGTAGTAGACCGAGACCGATCGGGCAGATAACACCGCATTGGACGTGACAGAAGATTGCATACCAGTCAAACCTGAACTGAAAAGTGAAGAAGCAAGGGAGAAGGTCGAAACATCAGCATCCAGCGCGGTCGATCTCAACCCCATCGTCAAGATCCGGTGATTACGGGCCATGAGCAGGCTATGAGTCCTAATCCGATCGATCAACCGCAGAACGTTTGCAGAACTATAAAACGTGCCGGTCACCAGAATTCCCAAAAAACCAGGAATTCTAGGAATCCTAAGAACTAGTTAAGAGTTTTCTGGAACCGGTTGCGCAACAAAATTGCCGTGCCATTCATGGCCAGCAGAACAATCATCAAAACGACAATCCCGGCGGCGGCGTTGATGTGGAAACCTTGCTGAGGTCGGGAGACCCAGTTGTAGATTTGGATCGGCAGCGCCGTGAAGGGGCTTTGGGGATTGTTGGGGATGAAGGGAACGAAGGTTAAGGCTCCAATGGTGATCAGCGCGGCGGTTTCCCCGATCGCCCGAGACAGGGCCAAAATGGTTCCCGTCAAAATCCCCGGCAGGGCCAGCGGCAACACATGGGCCGAAACCACCTCCCAACGGGTTGCCCCCAGCGCAAAGCCTGCCTGACGCAGACCGTCGGGGACGGTGCGCAGGGCTTCGCGGGTGGCCACGATGATCACCGGCAAAATCAGCAATGAGAGGGTTAGGGCCCCGGTCAGAACGCTGCGGCCGCCAGTGATGGGTTGCAGCCAGCGGGCAAACACCTGCAATCCCAGCAAACCATAAATGATCGAGGGTACGCCAGCCAGGTTGGAGATGTTGATCTCAATCAGGCGAGACCACCAGGATTCGAGCGAAAATTCTTCCAGGTACAGGCCCGCGCCCACCCCGATCGGGAAAGCAATCAGCGCCGTCAGCACCAGCAGCCAAATGGAACCGCCCAACGCCGCGCCCACCCCGGCCAATTCCGGCTTGCGCGAGGGCAGGCTCGTGATGAATTGCCAGCTAATGCGGGGCATTCCATCAATGAAGGTATCCACCAGCAGCACCACCAAAACCAGGATGGCGAATCCGGTGGCCACCCAGGTGGCTCCAGCAAAGATGTTGTCCTTGACGTAGCGCTGATCCAGACGAGGGTTGAAGAGCAACGCGCGCGATCGCCCTTGGGATTCGTTTGAAATAGCCATTAGTCGTATTTTTCCTGGAAGCGACGCACAAACCAAAAGCTGAACACGTTCAATACCAGGGTCATCACAAACAGGGTGGTACCCACTGCGAACAGGGTTCGGTAGGCGATCGACCCGGCTGGCGTATCCCCAAGGCTGACCTGCACGATGTAGGCCGTCATGGTCATGGCGGAAACAAAAGGATTCAGACCCAAGGTGGCATTCTGACCCGCTGCAATCGCCACGATCATGGTTTCCCCGATCGCCCGCGACACTGCCAAAATCACCGAAGCCACAATCCCCGACAGGGCCGCTGGCAACACGACTGAAATGATGGTTTCGCGCTTCGTGGCCCCCAGTGCATAGGAACCATCTCGCAAACTGTGAGGCACGGCATAGATCGCATCTTCACTCAGAGAGGCAATCAGCGGCGTGATCGCCACACCCAACACAATCCCCGCACTCAGGGCATTAAACCCTTGCAGTCCGGGGATGATTTTCTGAAGCAGCGGCGTGACAAACAGCAGGGCAAAGTAGCCATAGACCACCGTGGGCACACCCGCCAACACCTCCAGGGCCGGCTTCAGCACCTGTCGCACCTTGGGGGTGGCATATTCACTCAGGCAAACGGCCGACAGCAGACCCAGGGGCAATGCCACCAAAATGGCGATTCCCGTGGTGAGCACCGTGGCGCTGATCAGGACAATGATCCCGAATTGGGCGCTGGCAAAGAGCGGAGTCCAGCGGGTTTCTGTGAAAAATCGCCAAACGGGAATGATTCTGAAGAAATCGATCGTCTCAAAGATCAGGGTGAAAACAATCCCGATCGTTGTGGCGACCGATACAAATGAAAAAAGACCCAAAATCAGTCGAACGATCAACTCTGTACGGTGACTCGCTTGACGATTGGGCTGCCAAAGTGCGCGATCGCGCAGGGAACTCTCCATAGGGAAGGGGTGCGGGAACCCGCCAAAACCTTTTCGATTTTCTCTAGATTTAACTGCAAACCGGCAATCGGCTGATCAACCACTCAGCACCTGTCGCATCGCCTTGACCACGGAGCAACGTGACCGAAGCGTGACCCCTGCTGGGTGCTCGGCCCCAATTGCTCCTGTTCAAGAATCTGCCACAAGCCAAGGGATGATCAGCCCTGTCATCTAAAGCCCCCGTGAGGATTTTAAAGACCCAGGCGATCGCCCCTCAGCACCAGGCTGAACCCGTTTACTTCTTCTCGGCACCGCCAGCCTTTTCAGCCGCCAGCAGATCCGACAGCTTAGCCCCAGCCGGAGCCTTGCCACCGAACACAGAACCGGTTACTCCCTTCTCCAGGCGCTCCTTCGCCAGCGTCAGCACCTCATCGGGCAGCGGCAGATAGCCCGTATCCGCAATGATTTGCTTATTAGCCGCATCAATCTGGAATGCCACAAAGGCCTTCACCTCAGGACGGCTGAGGGCATCCTTGCGGACGTAAATGAATTCCGGACGCGACAGGGGTTCGTAGGAACCGTCGGCGATCGAAGCAGCGCTCGGAGCAACGCACTTGCCGCTCTTGCCCTTGATTTCCACCAGCTTCAGCTTATCCTTGTTTGCTTCGTAATAGGCATAGCCGAAGAAGCCCAAGGAGCCTTCATCACCCGACACGCCCTGCACAATCACATTGTCGTCTTCGCTCGGCGTGTAGTCCCCACGGCTCTTACCTTCCTCGCCGGTAATGGCCTTGGTGAAGTAGTCATAGGTTCCCGAATCCGTACCGGGGCCGTAGAGGGTCATCGGCTTGTCGGGGAATTTCGGATCCACATCCTTCCAGCTCTTCACTTTGCCTTCGGCGGCCGGTTCCCACATCTTCTTGAGCTGATCAACACTCAAGCAGGTGGCGAAGTCATTTTTGGGGTTCACCACCACCGAGAGACCATCAAAGGAGATGGGCAGCTCCACATATTCCACATTGCCCTTCTTACAGAGTTCAATTTCTTCTGTTTTGATGGGTCGCGAAGCGTTGGAAATATCGGTTTCCCCGGCGCAGAATTTCTTGAAACCGCCACCGGTTCCCGACGATCCCACAATCACCTTGGTGCTGGTGTTGACTTTCATGAACTCTTCAGCCATGGCTTCCGAAATCGGAAACACGGTGCTGGAGCCATCAACCTTGACGGTGGCTGTTGCTTCCGCAGCAGCGGGGCTAGCACCGGCAGCGGGGCTTTCGCCAGCAGCGGGGCTGTTGCCTGCTTGGGGTGCGCCACCGCAGGCGGCTAGGGAGAGGGCCAGGGCTGCGATCGAGCCAGCAGCCGCGTGACGGGTCATTCGACGCAGGAGTGAGTAAGTCATAGAGCTTCCGTAAGGGGTGAAGTCAATCAACCGATCGAGTCTGAGGTCTGAAATCTGAAACCTGATTTGAAATCGGCGATGAGCTGAAGTCGAGTGGGTTGCTTGACGAGGAAACTGCCTCGCGGCGGCTAAAACTGCCGATTGCGCCGCCCGTTGGTGTGTGGTGAATAATGACAGGGGCAAACGGCGGCTAGCATAAACCGCTTGGGTAAAGAAAAGGTTAATGGGGCTGATCCGCTTGCTGTCGCGATCGCTACAAATTTCCGGTTTTTGGGCCCAGACCCTTACCCACACAAGGCCGGCTGATGATCCCTGGCTCCCTCAGTGGAAATTTCGCTCATCCGCTTGGGTATAGTTAAATTGGGGCTGCATCTTAAGGTTTCTTTTAAAGTTTTCGTAAATCTCACCCCAAAGCCCCGATTCTCCGATTTGCGTCAGACCAAGCCGCGCGATCGTCAAATCCGGTCTTTGGTCGCCGCCTTTGTCGTTCGGTTAATCGGCTGCGGCAGGGTTAATTGATTGTCTACGTCCTTTTCTTAATTTCTTCGATCGTCACGAGGAAGCATCATGCCTACCACCCTGACCCCCGGCGACATCGCGATCGTCCGTTACGATCGCAGCCCAAACCCTGACTCATTTGCTTTTATCAATTTCGTTCCACTCTCTGCCGGTACGATCATTTACTTCACTGATAACGCATGGAGGCATGACACGCTCGGCTTTAGGACGGGCGAAGAACTCGTGAAATTCACTGCACCTAGCAATATCCCAATAGGAACTTATATTCCGTTTTCATCTACAAGCGGCTCTGGTTGGTCTTTTTCCCCATCTCCTTACTCATCCCTCGCTCTGGAGTCAGGTGGAGACCAAATTACTGCTTTTCAAAGTACTGTTGATCCTCCGTCCTTGACCACGCCTGCTCAATTAACACCGATATTTCAAGTTGACACCACTAATGGGTTTGAGGCTCAGTCTACAACCTTTAGCTTTCTGACTTCTATGAGTTCAATGGCTAAAGGACTATCACTGGGTTCTACCGCTGTCACTTTGCCAACTGGTTACGAATCCTCTGGACAACTCAAATCATGGGTCTTAACAGCACCTCCATCACCTCCTCAGTCCAGAGATAGCTGGCTAGCCTATGTAGGCAACTCAAGCAACTGGCAATCATCACTATCCACACCGCCAGCTAGTGTTACAGTTCAGCTTCCTGTGACTCTAGAAGTGGTAGATGATGCCATCAACAATAATCCGATCACCAATCTATTTGAGCCTGATGGATCACAAGCTCTGATTAGGGTCACGACACCCTATGCTGTTGCCACTGACCAAACTATTGAAATTGATCTGAGTGGAACTGCAACTGGATTCCCAACCACACCATCAGATTATGAAGTCACTCCACTGAAAATTACTATTCCTGCTGGCTCCACAGAAGGAACTTCAGACCTCTTTATCTTTGATGATTCTATTAACGAGGGGAGTGAAACAATTACATTAACCCTCAAAAATGCCTCATCTCAATTGTATTTGCCCGGTACAGTTTCCAAAACAATTACTATTGATGACGATGACACCCCGGGATTGCTAGTTACGCCAACGACAGGACTCACAACAGCAGAGAGTGGCAGTAAAACAGCATCTTTCGAAGTTGAGCTTAAATCTCAGCCCACAGGGAATGTAACCATTAGCTTGACCAGTTCCAATACTGCTGAAGGAACAGTTTCCGCAACTCCCCTCACATTCACTAGTAGTAACTGGGATCAGGCTCAAAAAGTTACGGTCACTGGTGTCAATGATGATGTGGACGACGGAGATCAGCCCTATAAAATCGACCTGAAGTCAAGCTCTTCGGATGGAAAATATAATGCGCTAACTGCATCGGTGAGCTTGACCAATACTGATGATGATGTTGCTGGAATTGAGCGGACACCAGCATCAGGATTAGTCACTACAGAGTCGGGTGGTACAGCAAAATTTGATCTGAAGTTGACCTCTCAGCCAACCAGCCCAGTGAAAATTAGTCTGGTTAGCTCCAACATGGCTGAAGGAACTGTCTCGCCTGCTTCAGTTGAGTTCAACAATACCAACTGGAAAACAGCGCAACCTATTACGGTTACAGGTGTTGACGACTCAATTGTTGATGGTACGGTTGCTTACAAAATCACCGGCTCAGTGACAACTGGCGACTCTAAGTACACGTCACTGTCACCGTTTGAAATTACAGCAACCAATACTGATAACGACACGGCTAGCGGAGGTGGTTCCTCTGGAGGTGGTTCCTCTGGAGGCGGCACGTCTGGAGGTGGCATGTCTGGAGGCTCATCGGGAGGCGGCACACCAACCGGTGGAAGCAGCACACCAACCACCAGTGGCCCGGGAGTCGTGATCGATGCGTCGCGGGGCATTGTGATCAATGGCGGATCGAACTCGGGGTCAGGAGTCACTTTCCCGAATATTTCGACGGTTACGCCGATCGGTAGTTCGCGTGCTCCCGTTTGTAACCTGGCAACGCAGCCCGCGCCGCTGCCGCTGCCGGATTTACCCGGAGTGCAGTTTCGGCAGAACTCGATCGCCCAGCCGGCCACGTTGGGCCGCAACTCCAGCGATTTCATTACCGGATCGGATCGCAGCGAAGAAATTCGGGGTGGCGAGGGAGCCGATCGCATCTTTGGGCTAGGTGGCAACGATAACCTCTACGGTGATGCGGGCAACGACCAGCTCAACGGCAACGCGGGGGATGACGTGGTGCAAGGGGGCCCCGGGCGCGATCGCATCTTTGGGGGCAGTGGCCAAGATGCCCTTTGGGGCGGCCGAGATGATGATTTTCTGTGGGGTGATTTGGGCCAAGACCTGCTGGTGGGCGGCGCGGGCAATGACACCCTGTTTGGTGACCTTGATGGGGGAGTGACCCGAGATCTCCTGGGTAGCGAAGCGGATGCCGATCGCCTGTTGGGTGGCGAAGGTAATGATTTGTTGGTTGGTCAGAATGGTGACGATACCTTGGGCGGCGGCAATGGTAACGACACCCTCTTTGGCGGTTGGGGCAAAGATCTGCTGTTAGGCAACGATGGAGACGATTGGCTAGATGGTGGCCAAGGAGACGATACCTTGGGCGGTGGCGCGGGACGGGATACGTTCGTGTTGGGCGATCGCCCCGGAACTATCACGATTCTGGACTTTGAGCGAGGGGTCGATCGCATCACCGGCCTTGATTTTGGTCAGGTCACCTTCGAGTCTGTGGGCTGCGATACGAAGGTGCTGCTGGGTAATCGAGTGGTGGCATATCTGGTGGGCGCTCCCGCTGACGGCATTAGCGGCTTTTAGACCGGCTAGCTGAGGAAATGGGGCCGGTTTTGAAGCGATCGGCTCCCTTTGCGGTATTGGTTTCTCAAAATTTGGGAGCCGGTTTCAGGGCGATCGACCCCTAGAATCCCTATCAGCTACGCCATCAATCGAACACTATAGAAGTATTTAGGAATTTCAAATGAAATCGATCGTCATCGATCAGAATCAGGCGCAAATGGCCAGTAACTGCCAACAGATGAGCTATATATGAATGAGCGGATCGAATATCCTAAAATTCGTCGTAGCTGACAGCATAATTGCTACCATTGCAAACCCGCACTGGTATTCTGACCGCAAAGGCAAAATCGGTGTTTAGGCCCTCAAAGTCTGAGTCATCGGTTAGGGGATGTCTAAAAAGCCAAAACGGCTATCTTGTGGGTCTCATTGATCGACGACAAGGGGCTTAGGCCCCCTGCCCCGAAGGCAGCTTTTGCGTTGCCAGTACCCCAAGTTACGTCTCAGACATTCTCCTAGGGGTGCAACAGGATATTCGTAACTGTCTTCAGTTTCAGGTTCAACTGCTAATCATCGCGTGATTCGCACGGTTCTATGACTTCGCAGCCGACTAGTATTGGTGTTTCAACTGTGGCTGGAACCACTGAAACGGTTCTTCATATCCCTGAGCGCCTCTCTGTTCTGGAAGCCGTTGATTTTAAGGACACCTGCAAAATGCTCTGTGAATCGGAATCGCTTCCGGTTCAAATCACTCTGGACTTCAGCCGCACCGCTTTTGTGGATAGCAGCGGTATCGGTGCATTGGTCAGCAGCTATAAGCTGGCCCATGCGACGGGTGTGAGCTTTGTGCTGCGGGATGTGCAGCCGCCAGTGATGGCTGTGCTGTCCATGACTGGTTTGGATGCGATGTTGCCGATCGAACGGGCCACCGCCCTCATGAGCGCCAAGGCTGCATCAGAAGAGGTGTTGCCACCGGCCACTCACCCCTCGGTGCGATCGTGGGTGAAGCGCACCCTCGATATTGCAGGTTCGCTGGTGGGGCTGACCATTTTGGGCGTTTTGTTTGTTCCCCTCGCGATCGCGATTCGTCTTGACAGCCCCGGCCCCATTCTCTTTAGTCAGTCCCGTTGCGGTTGGATGGGTAAGCGGTTTCGGCTTTGGAAATTTCGCTCCATGGTTTCTGATGCAGAAGCCCGGCGCAAGGAAGTTAAAAATCAAGCTGAGGGTGCGTTCTTCAAGAATGACAACGATCCCCGCATTACTCGCATTGGTCGTTTTTTACGCCGCACCAGCCTGGACGAGCTACCCCAATTCTGGAATGTGTTGCGGGGAGATATGAGCCTGGTGGGTACTCGGCCGCCCACGCCTGATGAGGTGGAGCGCTATGAGGTTCCCCAATGGCAGCGGTTAGATGTGCGTCCTGGGATGACTGGTGAGTGGCAGGTTAATGGGCGATCGACGGTGAAAAAATTTGAGGACGTGATTCGCCTAGACCTGAAATATCAGGAAAATTGGAGTTTGAAGCACGACTTAAAACTCATTTTCAAAACCGTCGCACTTCTGTTTTCCCGCAGCAGCGGCGCAATGTAGTTAGGCGAGTCACATGGGCGCGCGTCCTCAAGGTTCGATCAGATCAAACCGCTTCAAATCTCTGCGCGGCCGCCTTGCCTGGTTGCGAGATTGCTTGCGGCCTCGTCGCTGGCAGCAATGGTGGACTCAGGGGTTGGGGCCCCGTCTGCACCATTGGTGGGACTATCAAACGGATAACCGCTGGATGCCCACCAGCCATCAATCGCACCTGCACCTCACAACGGATCTTCAGGAACTGCCTTCGTTGTTGCAGTGGTTTGATGTCATTTTGAAGCGGGCTATTCCTGAATCGCTGCCGCCACAATTTTTGTGGGAGTGCCAGTTGATCTTGACGGAAGGATTTACGAATGCGGCTCGCCATGCGCACCATCACCGCCCCCCACACACCCCGATCGTGGTTGAGGTGGGCCGTTGCGGACGTTGTTTAAATATTCAAATTTGGGACTACGGCGATCCCTTTGATTGGGATGCAAAGTTGGCTTTACTGAAGCAGGAAAAGCGCAGCCCTCTGGATAAGGAATCGGGGCGGGGATTGATGTTTATGGAGCAATTGTCGCGGCGGGTGCGTTACCGTCGCTATGGAAAGCGCAATTGCTTGATGGTTCAAAAATCGTTCCCCAGTTAGCTTTCCGGGTCATTTGTTTGATTCAGGAGTTAAGAGCTTTGGGTTAAAGGGCGGCCGCGCCAAGTCCATCCCCAACCGGTTTCGATTTTGATGATTGAGGCGATCGCGATCGCGAAAACTAAAACGCCACCCACACCCATCAGCCACCAGTAGCGCAGGGATTGGTCCGTTTGTTGGGCGATCGCCCAGCGCATCCAGCAGACCGCGATCGTGGTGGCGAGTGCCAGCCCACAGGACGCAAACCCAAGGGGAGAGGGGCCGTCAATCAGTAGCCCGATCGCCCCGATTAACAACCCCAGCCAGGGCATGGCAAACACTTCAAATAACCCCGCTGCTGAGATCAGGGTTTTGGGGATGTTGTTTTGGTTGGCAATGTGCCAATGCTTGGTCCAACCTTCCCACAGGGCCGCAAAGTTCTGATACATCCGCACGCGCATTAACCCCAACCCCAGGGCGAAATGCAGCGACCGCCCACTTTGGCGAATCTGGCGAGCGAGGGCCAGGTCTTCGGTTAATTCATGGCCCACGGCGGCGTGGCCACCGATGGCGGCATAGCTCGATCGCCGAAAGAACATAAAGGGCCCCGCTGCAAAGGCCGTGGGCGATTTGGGATCGTTCAAGGTGCGGAAGTCAAAAGCAATGGCCATGGCGCTGGCCACAATGGGCTGCACCAACCATTCTGAGAGGCAGCCACAAACCAACAGGGGGGCACAACTGAGCAAGTCGATTTGTTGGCGATCGGCCAGGGTCAAGGCGGCCCCGATCGCCCCAGGAGCCAACCGCACATCAGCATCAATAAACAGCAAATAATCTACGGTTTCCCCGATCGCCTCTGTCACTTGGACACAGGCCCAGTTTTTGCCTAACCACAATTGCTCCGTGGGGCGCGGGGGCACTCGCAGCACCCGCAACCGGGCATCGGTGGGCATCAAGGCTGCGGCCAGGGCCAGGGTGCGATCGCTGGATTGGTCATCGGCAACCCACACTTGTAATTCCACATTGTCCGGCAGCTCACTGGCCAAGACCGATCGCACGCAATCAACGATGTTCACTTCTTCGTTGTAGGCGGGGATCACCACCGCGATCGATCGAGCCGGAATCTCCGCGAGCGTCACCGGCTCCAGCCGCGATGCACCGGCCAAGGACTGGCACGATCGCACCCAAAAGATCCCAATTCCTAACCCAGACAGGGCCAAGAGTCCATCCAGAATCAGCCAACCCACCATAGTCTCGTCACCCGTCTTGCCACTGCTGCTGTGCCTGGTATGGATTCGTACCCAATCAATGCACTCATCCTAAATGACAAGCGATCGGGTAGGGATAACCTATCCGATCGCTTCTGAAATGACTCTGAAACAACCCTAAAACAAAGTGAATTTCAGCGACTGAGCTTCACCTGAGTTTTAGCGCCAGGTTTTGCACCTGAGTTTGAGTTACTTCGTTTCCGAGAACTCCGCATCGATGACATCATCGCCATCGCCACCGGTCGAACTATCCCCAGTGGGTGCATCCGGAGCGGCCGCATCCGGGGCCCCTTGCTGATACACCGACGACCCGATCGTATACAGCGCCTGTTGCAGGGCCTCCACCTGGGTCTTGATGGCCGGGTAATCTTCCTTCTGCAACGCATCCTTCAGGCTGGCGATCGCGGCCTCGGCCGTGGCCTTTTGGTCGTCGGAGATCTTGTCTTCCAGTTCCTTCAGTTGCTTCTCAGCCTGGTAAACCAGCGAGTCGCCTTGGTTCTTCAGGTCAATTTGTTCGCGGCGCTCCTTGTCGGCGGCGGCGTTGCGTTCCGCGTCCTGCACCATCCGATCCACATCGTCCTTCGGCAATGTCGAAGCACCCGTAATGCTGATCGACTGTTCCTTGCCCGTGCCCTTGTCCTTAGCGGTCACGTTCAGGATACCGTTCGCGTCGATGTCGAAGGTCACCTCAATTTGAGGCACACCCCGGGGCGCAGCCGGAATCCCATCCAAACGGAAGGTTCCCAAGCTCTTGTTATCGTTGGCGAACTCCCGCTCCCCTTGCAGAATGTGAATTTCCACATTGGTTTGGCCGTCGGCCGCCGTCGAGAACACTTCGGACTTCTTGGTGGGGATCGTGGTGTTGCGAGGGATGATCTTGGTCATCACGCCGCCCAGGGTTTCCACACCCAACGACAGCGGAGTCACATCCAACAGCAGGATGTCCTTAACTTCACCGGACAGCACGCCGCCTTGAATCGCAGCGCCCACGGCCACCACTTCATCGGGGTTGACGCTTTGGTTGGGTTCCTTGTCCAGAACGCGACGCACCAGGTCTTTGATGGCCGGGATCCGGGTTGAACCGCCCACCAAAACCACTTCGTCAATGTCAGTCTTGGTCAGCTTGGCATCGCGCAGGGAGTTCTCAACGGGGATCCGGCAGCGATCGATCAGGTCAGCGCACAGCTCTTCAAACTTGGCCCGAGTCAGGGTCAAGTCCAAGTGCTTGGGCCCGTCCTGGGTTGCCGTAATGAAGGGCAGGTTAATTTCGGCTTGGGTAACGCTCGACAGCTCAATCTTGGCCTTCTCGGCGGCTTCCGTCAGCCGTTGCAGAGCTTGCTTGTCCTTGCGCAGGTCAATGCCTTCGCTGGCTTGGAACGTGTCGGCCAGGAAGTCCACAATCTGCTTGTCGAAGTCATCGCCGCCCAGGTGGGTATCCCCCGAGGTGGCCAACACTTCAAACACGCCATCGCCCACTTCCAGCACCGATACGTCAAACGTACCGCCGCCCAAGTCGAAAACCAAAATCGTTTCGTTTTCTTTTTTATCAAGACCGTAAGCCAACGATGCGGCGGTCGGTTCGTTGATAATCCGCAGCACTTCTACGCCTGCGATTTTGCCTGCGTCTTTGGTGGCTTGGCGTTGGGAGTCGTTAAAGTATGCGGGAACCGTAATGACCGCTTGGGTAACGGGTTCACCGATATATTTGCTGGCATCTTCGATCAGCTTGCGCAGCACTTGGGCGGAAATTTGTTCCGGAGCGTATTTTTCACCCTTGGCCGTGCAGTTGATGCGGACGTTTCCACCAACGTTGTCTACGTTGTAGGCCACTTCGGTGGCTTCGTGGGTGATTTCTTCAAAGCGACGACCAATGAAGCGCTTGACCGAGTAGAAGGTGTTCTCGGGGTTCATCACCGCTTGGCGCTTGGCAATTTGACCAACGAGTTTGTCGCCGTTTTTTGCGTAGGCCACGACTGAAGGGGTTGTTCTGAAACCTTCGGCGTTGGCGATGACGGTGGGTTTGCCGCCTTCCATTACGGCAACGCAAGAGTTGGTGGTTCCGAGGTCAATTCCGACGACTTTGGCCATAGGGGTATTGCTGCTTCTGAGGCGATTGGGAAAATTTGGCTGTATTTCTTGCTTTCTATAGTGGTTCGTGGGGGCGAGATGATGAAGGGGTATTTACCGAACCGGCTTGATGGCGGTTTTAGGCGTTGGGGGCATGGTTGAGGCAAGGTTGGGCCCTGGCGATCGCCCCTTGGGAAACCGCCAGGGATACCTACGAGAGCTGGTGATTTGGTTTTGATTCACAGCAAATTTGGAATGAATTTGGGGTGCATTGGGATCAATTTGGGGATCGATGGGATCGATCTCAATCACTCGTAAATTGATCAAGTTGAGCTAGTTAAATTGAGCACCCCAAGCGCGATCGACTGCCTGGGGTGCTCACGGGAATGCTAAGCCTCGGATCCTGTGGACGCGGATCGAAACAGCTTCCCAATCCCTTGGATTAAGCTGCTGCGGGGCATGAACCGGCCGGCGTTCACCAAAATTTGATTGGCCAAGCCGCCCGTAACGCAATTGGGCTTCCCTTGGGTGATCGCCTGGAGTGCCTCTTGAACAACGGCCTCGGGAGTGGCGATATCGTTGGGCATCTTCAGGCTGCCGGGGAATTCGGCCGCCGCAGCAAAGTTGGTTGCGGTGGGGCCCGGACAAAGGGCCATCACCCGCACGCCCCGGCCTTGGCACTCAACCCACAGGCCCTCGCTGAAGCTGAGGACGAAGGCCTTGGTGGCGGCATAGAGCGAGAGGTAGGGAATGGGCTGAAAGGCAGCGGTGGAGGCAACGTTGATGATTTGTCCTTGGCCCCGATCGAGCATCGGTTGCAAGAAGTGGTGTGTTAGCTCCGTCAGGGCCACCACGTTCAGGTTCAACATGGCCCGCTGCTTGGCCAAGTCCCGAGTGGCGAATTCCCCAAAGTCTCCGAAGCCAGCATTGTTAATTAACCAGTCGATCGGCTGACCAAGGGCTTTGACTTGGGCGGCCAACTGGTCGGCCGCGCCCGGCTCACTGAGGTCAAGCGGCAGGGCGATCGCCTGGATCCCAAATTGGGTGGTTAGGGACTGGGCTAACGGTTGGAGTTTTTCGGTCGATCGAGCCGTCAAAATCACACTCACACCACGGGCGGCCAGGGCTTGGGCAAAGGCTGCACCAATGCCACTAGAAGCGCCGGTAATTAGGGCTGTTGCCATGGAATAGTTTCTCAACTTGGGGCAATCAAGAAGGTTCAATCGTGAAGGAAAGCTTAGGATCGATACTGTGCCAATTGCGCCAATGGCACTGCTGGACAGGTTCCCAGGTAAATGCCGGTTTGGAAACCGTGCCATTCTGGACAACAGACCCCCATGAAGCAGCCGATAGTAATCGGGCATGGGTGGCGGGGCTAATCAGCGGTCAGATGTAGCCTGATACAGATGCCTGAACGAATGCCTGAACATTAGTACCTGACCCTATTTTGGGTTGAATTTTGGGTTGAAAC
Organism: Limnothrix sp. FACHB-881; assembly: GCF_014698135.1. Taxonomy (NCBI): domain Bacteria; kingdom Bacillati; phylum Cyanobacteriota; class Cyanophyceae; order Pseudanabaenales; family Pseudanabaenaceae; genus Limnothrix; species Limnothrix sp. FACHB-881. The sequence goes on along the minus strand of NZ_JACJSN010000021.1, from coordinate 46,212 downwards.
AGGTATCAACCCGATTGAGAAAGGAGAAGGAGTGGATCATGGCTCGATCGATCAAACAACCTCAAGCAGTTCAGCAACCTCCCCTGTTGGGTCAACGTGCCATTCGCTGGATTGGCCGAGTCGGCAGCGTGGCCCTGGGAAGTAGCTTGGCGATTGCCTTGGCCGCCGGTCAGGCCCTGGCCCTAGATAAGTTAGTGTTGCGGTTACCGGGCCTGGGTGATGTGGATATCACCATGGCAGAGCTGAAAACCTTTGCGGAAACGGGGCAAGCCAGCGGCGACTTTGGGCAACTGCTGAGCGATCCCAACGTGGCCAAGCAAGTGAGCCGGGCTGATTTGCAACGGATTTTGAAAAGCCCCTTCCAAGTGGGCAGCGCGGCGGCTCGCACGGCTCCGTCCGTGTTGAAGAGCTGTCCCGGTGAGTTGGTGATCGGCTCCATTAGCCAGGTGCTTTATGCCGACAACGCCCAGGGCAATGCGCAGCCCTTGACCGCCGCGATCGAGAAGGTGCTGTCCCGCGCTTCGGCAGCACCTGTCACGGCCTTGGATGTGTTGATGCAGCTTGAACCGAAAACCATGACGGTGGATGCGGGGGAAGCACTCAAAATCTATACCCGCGTTAAAACCAAGGTGCAACCGATTATCAGCAAGGTGGGCGGTCTGACCGTGCGGGAACTGACCAGCATGGATTCGGCCAAGCTGAACCAACTGCTCTCAGAAGCCGGGGTGACCAGCAGCGACATCAGCAAGATTCAAGGGGCAATTCAGGCCTTTGGCACGATCGACCCGGGTTCTGACCTGGATAAACTGTTGCGCCAAGTGAATGTTGGTTCACTGCTGCAAAAGGCGGCGGCTGGGGACTTTTCGGCGCTGCTGTCGGAATTGGGATCGATCGACGTAAGCCAAATCGATCTGAAACCTTATGAAGGGCGCGTTAGTGGGTTCATGGCAGCCATGATGGAAGTCCTCGGGTTGCCGGTGAATCGGGGTACAGCCTGTCGGGCGGTGATGTAAGACCCCTGCGGTTCTTGACGATTTCCCCTGACCCGGGCCGCCACACCGAGGCAGCAACCAGTCTGATTGAATTTGATCGCAAACTGACTTGCAAACAAACACCATTGCAAACTTGATTGCCATCAACCATCAATGCAGACTGGTTGCGACTCCCTGAAGTCTCTGATGCTGAAGCGTTGGCCGAAATGGTGCAAAAGCACTGTCACTCGACCACGAGTCCCCATCCCACGAGTCCCCATCCAAGGACGGTACTGCTGATGGTTATGTCTGTAGGTTCTCTCTTGTCGGATTCCGGGCCGGGGTGTGCGATCGCCCCTGCTAGCCCGCTGGGTGCTGCCCCGGCAAAATCCCTTTCTTGCCTGTTGCGTCGCGGGCGTTGGGCCCTGCTGGGGGCTGGAGCGGCGTTGTTGTCGCTGGCTCCCATGGCCCAGGCGGCGGATCAGGTTCAAATTCGCTATGGACCGATCGGGGTCAGTGCCACCCTGAAGGATCTGCAAGACTTTGCGGCTGATAAACCGGTTTCTGATAGCTTTAATAGTTTGCTGGGTCAAATCGAATCCTATGGCAAAGTACCGCGCGATCGCCTGCGGGGCTATCTGAACACCTCGATCGACCTGAAAGTTTTGGGCATTGATCCCGCCGACGCAGTGAAACTGTCCTATGGTTTCGTGGGTGAGCGGTTGCTGAAGCGGGTGAGCGAAGTCATTTACCCCCCCTACGATCGGGGTAACTTCTACGCCCTGCGCGGGGCCCTGGTTACGGCGATTATGGACGATGGCAAAATTTCGGTTTTGGAAGTGCTAGAAGACTACGGCCCCAGCGTCGTGCGCCTGGATGCGGCCGGAGCCATGGGCATGGCCAACGAAATTCGTGACGCGATCGGGCAATTCTTACCCGGTAAGTAATCTTATCCGGTCAGTAAAAGCCAGTGAGCGGGCGGACGGTGGCCGAAATCTCGGTCAAGATTCTTTCAAAATTCGAGTCTTCCGCAATTTCCGAGTTGCCGCCCCTTGCCAAACTGGGCTGTTCAACAGCTAGTCTAAACAACGCAATCAACGCAATCATTGGGATGCTCAGGACATTGGTTTGGATGGCGACATTGCCCCAAGGCCAAGGCCCACGACAAAACCCCCAGCGGTTGCGTTGTTTTAGCGCGTTTTTTTAGATTGTTCAACCATGCGCTTTGACCTTGTCACCCTGTTTCCAGACTTTTTTGAATCCCCCCTGCGATCGGGCTTGGTGGGCAAAGCGCTGCAAAAACAAATTGCCGAAGTCTTTGTCACCAATCCCCGGGACTTCGCCACGGACAAACATCGGAAAGTGGACGATGAACCCTACGGTGGTGGCGTGGGCATGGTGATGAAGCCGGAGCCGATCGCGGCGGCCCTCGACTCTTTGCCGCAACTGCCTCGTCGGGAAGTGATTTACTTCACGCCCCAGGGGCAACCCATGACCCAATCCCTGTTTAAGGCCCTATCTGCCAATTGCGATCAACTGGTGTTGCTCTGTGGGCATTACGAAGGGGTGGATGAGCGGGTAATGAGCCTGGTCGATCGGGAAGTGTCCTTGGGGGATTTTGTGCTGACCTGCGGCGAAATTCCGGCCCTCACCCTTCTCAATGGGGTGTTGCGTCTTCAGCCGGGCACGGTGGGCAAGGAAGAATCCTTGAAGGCCGAAAGCTTTGAGGAACCGCTGCTGGATTATCCGCACTACACCCGGCCGCCGGAGTTTCGGGGGTTAACCGTGCCTGCGGTTTTGATGTCTGGAAATCACGGGGCGATCGAGCAATGGCGGCGCGAAGAACAAATTTTGCGCACCCGCGAGCGTCGTCCAGATTTGGATCGCCCCCCCGTCCCCTTGCCGATCCATCCCCCTTGCATGGGACCCGATCAGTGGACTCAAGTGCAATGGGTGATTCAGCGCCTAGAAACCCACCAAATTCGCTACCAAGTGACGGGGGGCCTGGCGGGAAATCTCTATGGCTCCGCTTGGCCCCTGCATGATTTGGATATTGATGTGGCGATCGCTGATTTTGATCGGGCCTATGCCTGCTTTCAAGATTGGGCGATCGCCCCGCCCGATCGCTACATTGACGCGGAATTTGACCTCTTATTATTGCGGCTCAATGTGAATGGGTTGTTGGTTGATCTTTGCGCTGACGAAGCCGCCTACGCCATTCGAGGGCAAAAACGCTTGCCCCTGAATACTGATCTCAAAACCGCCCACCGCACCCGCTACTTTGGCCAATCCCTATGGGTGCAGTCGCTCCATCATCTGATTGCCTACAAGGAACGGCTGGGGCGATCGGCCGATCTGGCTGAGCTGCGACAACTGTTGCGCTAGGGCCGCTAATCATCCGGTTCCTGTAAATGCTCCAAGACCTGTTGATAGAGCACCAGGATGTGGCTGTCTTTGAGTCGGTAATAGACATGGCGGCCTTGTTTGCGGTAAGCCACCAAGCGCTGGCTGCGCAAGGCCCGCAACTGATGGGACACTGCCGATTCACTCATGCCAACGGCTTCGGCCAAGTCGCAAACACAGAGTTCTTGATGAACCAGGGCTGACAAAATCCGCAGGCGGTTTGGGTCACCCAACAGGGCAAACACCTCCGCCATCCGTTGGGCCATGTTGGTGGAAAGTACCCGATCGCCCAAGGCATTCTCCACCAAGGGAGCCGGTGTTGTTGATCCATCGGGCGATCGCTTGTCGATCGCCAAACGGGTTGAGGGACTTATCGTGGATAGCTCTATGCAGGAGTGATCGGCAGCCATACCCAGAATCCTTGTCAGTACTACGTTGCATTAACTGCTCGATGCCAAGCCCAGACCCCGTGCGGGATTTATGGTGCTCTTAATTCTCTAGTACTACTCACTTGCGATCAAAACCAATCACAACCAGGGTACTGCGTTTCGTTTTTCGGGAACAGAGAACGAAAAATGATTGGCTTGTGTGAGGCGATAGGAGAAAACAATCCCTGAGCGAGGCTTCGAGAAGCGATCCCTATGGTTTCAAGATCCTTCCCACACCATATCGTGTCGCTTTCGGAGATGGATGAGCCTAGCAAGCCGGGATCGCACCAGCCCAGCTCAGCTCCGTGGAAAATGAGAAGAGACTGGCCCCGAAGCGCAAAGCGCTGGAATCCTAGGAATTAGGGTCGGTTGACGGTGGTTGATTGCAAATCTTGCGATCCCACCTTGTGGTGCTGTTAGCGCTTTCTGATAACATCTTATAAAAAGTTAACGATTAGTAACGAGTCCCTCATGAGCATTCTTGTCGTTGGCGGAACCGGCACCCTCGGCAGGCAAATCGTGCGTCGCGCCCTGGATGAGGGACACACGGTGCGGTGCCTGGTTCGCAGTTACAGCCGTGCTTCGTTCCTGCGGGAGTGGGGAGCAGAGCTGGTGGGCGGCGACATTTGCGATGCGGAGACGATCGCCCCGTCCTTTGCCGGTGGTGAAATTACCGCTGTGATTGACGCGGCCACGGCTCGGGCAACGGATTCCCTGGGGGTGCGCGATGTGGATTGGCGCGGCAAGGTCAATCTGATTCAAGCGGCTAAGGAATCGGGAGTCGATCGCTACATTTTTCTCTCCATTTTGAATGCGAATCAGTTTCCCAAAGTGCCGCTGATGGAAGTCAAGCGCTGCACGGAGGAGTACCTGAAGCAATTGGAGATGAATTACACAATCCTGCGGCCCTGTGGCTTTCTGCAAGGGTTAATCGGTCAGTATGCGATCCCGATTTTGGAAAATCAATCGGTGTGGGTGCCCGATCGGGGATCGCCCGTGGCCTACATGGACACCCAAGATATTGCGAAGTTTGCGGTGCGGGCCCTGACGGCCACGGAAACGGAGCGCCAAGCCTTCCCGGTGGTGGGGCCCAAGGCCTGGACTCCGGCGGAAATTATCGCCCTCTGCGAAAAACTGTCCGATCGCCAAGCCAAAATCACCAGCCCGCCCACGGGTCTGTTGAATTTGGTGCGCAGTGCGGCCCGCTGGTTCAAGTGGAGCTTGAATGTGGCCGATCGCCTGGCCTTTGCGGATGTGTTTTCGTCGGGCCAACCGCTGACGGCGGAGATGGCGGAAACCTATCGCGCGTTTGGCATTGATCCGGCGGAGATTAGCACCCTGGAAGCCTACCTGGAAGAATATTTTGGGCGAATTCTGAAGAAATTGAAGCAAATTGACTACGAACAGTCGATCGCGGCCAAGGAAAGTAAGCGTAAAAAAACCTTGCGGTTTTAAGGCGATCACAGTGGCATCCGGCTGGGGCGCGATAGGATGAGTTTCGCCTGATTCGGTCACCAGGACGGAATCCTAGCCTGACTGACTCATCCACCTCATTTGCCCCGCCCATCTCACTCCTTCGGTCGTTGCCCGTGTCTGACAGCGCCTGCCCCAACGTTGGAATTATCTATAACGATGCCAAACCCGTCGCGGAAAAGACGGCGGCGGATTTGGTCGAACAACTGTCGGCCCGGGGCTGTCGGGTAATTTCCACCACGGGATCCGGTGGAATTTTAGGTTGCTCGCGGCTGAACCATCCTGTTTGTTCTTCGCCGCTTGAGCAGTTGGTGCCACCGGGATTTGATCCATCCCTGGATTTTGCGATCGTCTTGGGTGGTGATGGGACGGTGCTGTCGGCCTTTCGGCAGTTGGCCCCGATCGGGGTGCCCCTGTTGACGGTCAACACCGGGCATATGGGATTTTTGACGGAAATTTACCTGAGCCAACTTCCATCCGCGATCGAGCAGCTCTTGGCGGGTAATTTTTCCGTGGAAAGCCGCTCCATGTTGGAGGTGCGGGTTTTTCGGGATGATGACCCCCTTTGGGAGGTGTTGTGCCTGAATGAGATGGTGCTGCACCGGGAACCCATGACCAGCATGTGCCATTTTGAGGTGGCGATCGGGCATCACTCCCCTGTGGATATTGCGGCGGATGGCATTATTTTGTCCACGCCCACCGGCTCCACGGCCTATGCCCTGTCGTCGGGAGGGCCGGTGATTGCGCCGGAAGTGCCGGTGTTGCAACTTGCGCCCATTTGCCCCCACTCCTTGGCCTCTCGGGCGTTGGTGTTTTCCGAAACGGAGCCGGTCACAATTTTTTCGGCAACCCAAAACCCGATCGTGATGGTGGTGGATGGGAATGCGGGATGTTATGTACAGCCGGACGATCGGGTGCGGGTGAATCGATCGGCCTATTCAGCCCAGTTCATTCGGTTGCAACCGCCGGAGTTTTTCCGAATTCTGCGTGAAAAGTTGGGCTGGGGGCTGCCCCACATTGCCAAGCCCACCTCGGTGGAGTTGCCCTAGGCGGCGCTTTAGGATGGATCCATCACCGATCAAAGCACCGGGTCAATCGAAGTATCGGGTCAATTTTCACTAGGCTCAATCTCCACCTAATCAAAACCCAACCGCTCTCTAGCTTTTGGGTTGCTGTAGCAACTCCGTGACCAGAGTGGCGAGTTTTTCGGCGGCTCCCGGCTCGCCCCGCACGGCCCGCAACCGGTCGCCCATAGCCTGAAGCTGAGTGGGGTTGGCCAATAGGGCGATCGCTTGGTCAGCCACAACCGTTGGCGTGAGCGGCCCCACCAGTTCCGGCACGATTGCCTCCCCGGCCCACAGGTTTGGCCAAGCCAACATCCCCAGCCGACGCAAGGCAAAGCCATTAATCAACTTGGCAAAGAGGCCGCCCAAACCCGGCAGATTTGCCAACAGCCCCGGAATGCCATTCCAGGCCCGCATGGCATCTAACTGCTGGGTGGGCAACAACACCAACATGGGGCGAGCCAATGCGCCTAGTTCGGCCGTATTTGCACCGACGGTGGTGAGGCATAGGTCACAGCTGCTGAGTAAGTCCCAGGCGGGTGATCGCTCCCAAAGCCAAATTTTTGTGCCCGCCGGGGTTTCCAGGTAAGGCAAGTTCTGGAGCGATCGGGGATCGGCCGGGGCGATCGCTTCGGGTATTACCAAGCGGGCTGTTGTGCCCGAAACCCAGTCAATTACAGGATTATGGGTGCGATCGGCATAGCGGGCCAAGGTGGACAGGTCGATCGTGGGAGCCACAGGAATCACAAATTCCGCTTGGGGCCGATCGGCTCGAATTCGATCGGCCGTACCCAGCAATAACGGCACGCCTTGGGCGAGTTTGGCGCTTTTGGAGCCGGGCAGCAGGGCCAGCCGTTCCCGATCGCCCTGTGGTGACTGGGTTAAACGGCCAGCCTCCAGCATCAGATCGCCCACCACGGCGACTTTGGAGGTGGCCCAGGGGGGAACTTGGGTGGCCAACCGGGGCAACCGCACCCCCACGCGATCGACCCAACGGAGCCAGCGTAAATCCCATTCCGCATAGATCACGCTGCCATAGCCCAGACGGCGGGCGATCGCCACGGCAAAGAATTGATCGCCGCCCAAAAACAACACCACACCTCGATCGCGCCAATCCCACCCTTCCACCGTCCGTCCCCAAAGTAAAAAGGGCCAAAAGGCCGCAGCCCCTTGCACCCGATCGACTTCTGGAAATGATTGCACCACGGCCGCTTCCTGACCCGTTGCATTGGGACAGGGGGCCAAAACCACGGAAATTCGCAGGCGCGATCGATCCGCTCCCCACTGCTGCCGCAAGGCTTGCACCACCGGTCGCACCCAAGTGGTGACCTCTCCGGGGCCGTTGGACAAAATTAAGAGATCCAGCGGCTCGGCAGCAGTTGACATCATCTCAGGGGCGATCGGGCGGGAAGTCGGCATGATTGGTGCGATTGGGGCAGCCCCATGGGGCGCAAATCCAGCAGGGTGATGAACAGGATGGGCCAACGGGCTGGTGAATGGGTTGCATCCGCTAGCCGATTGTCTCAGACGGTCGATCTTCCTTGCGACCCAACTTCCCCGATCGCCGGGATGGAGCTTAAAGGCAATTCAGCACATTCAGTTGATCCGTCGGTCGGTTGAGCGATCGCACAGGAATCCATCCCTGAACCGGCTGATTAATTTGCATCCACACCGCGCCCCCGGCCGTGGTGGACTCCCGATTTAACAACTGCACTTCACTCCCGGCCGCCACACCGCCGCGCCGGGGACTGGTTAGGTCGGGGTTGGCATGAACCGACAGGCCTTCGCCATAGACCACTCGACGGCACAATTCCGGCTTGATCGGATTTTGGGGATTTTGGGCCGTGGTGCAAGGACGCAGGAACGCGGCCGCAGCCCAACCTTCCACCGTGCGCGAGCCATTGCCCGTGATGACCGTGGCCCGCACAGGAACCCAGCCATTGCGGGCGCTGCCTGTGACTTCCAGGGTGCGACCCTTGGCGATCGTACCCAAGATGGGCGCGTCGTCATCGGCCCGGCTGCGAATATTCAAGGGGCGATCGCTCGTGGCCACCATTCGGCAAGTGCGGGGCGGCGTGACCACTGCACAGGGCCGCAGAAAACTGCTGGCCACCCAACCTTCGACGGTGCGTGAACCGTTGGCGGTGGGTACGGTGGCGCGAACCTGTACCCAACCATTTTGAGGGCCGCCAATCACGTCCAGGGTGCGACCCTTGGCGATCGTGCCCACAATGGAGGCGTTACTGTCAGCACGGCTGCGAATATTCAAGGGTGAGCCGTTGGTGGTGACCACACGGCAGTTGGCTTCAGCGGCCGCGGCCGGTTGGGCCGTTGCCCCCATTGCCAACCCACCGGCCACCAGGGCCACCGTCAACAGCATTGCTTGGCCATAACGCCGAGCCAGGTGGGCCGAGCGAGTCCGAAGACCGAAAAGGGACTGATCCATAGGGAAAATCTGCAACACAGCAAGCATGGTGATTCATCCTGAAGATGCATCCCCGCACTGGTGATAGAGCGAAGGAGGCAGGTTTGCAGGAGTTGCTCCCATTCTGGTCGAGCGATCGAGCGATCGCCCAGGATTTGGATCGATCGGTCAATTGACCATTTTGGGGAGCATCGATCGCCCCTCGATCGAGCAAGATTTTGCCCCCATGCGCTGATGCCGCTGAGCAACCCGCAGGCTACAAGTCCCGATGGGTAAAGGGTTTAGCCTCGGCTCCGGCATAGGTGGCCGCCACATGCCCCTGGCCCGTTAGGCGGTACTTATAGGTCACTAGACCTTCTAGCCCAACGGGGCCACGCGGTGGGAGGCGATTGGTGCTAATTCCCACCTCAGCCCCGAATCCGTAGCGGAAGCCATCGGCAAAGCGCGTGGAGCAGTTGCGATAGACTCCGGCCGCGTCCACTTCGGCCAGGAAGCGATCGGCGGCGGCATCGTCTTCCGTCACAATGGCTTCCGTATGGCCCGATCCATAGGTGGTGATGTGGTCGATCGCCTCGTCCAAGTCCGCCACCAGTTTGATCGACAAAATCAAATCGCTATATTCCGTCGCCCAATCTGTTTCCGTCGCCGGGGTGATCTCGCAAATCCCTTGCAACAACTCACAGGTGGCCGCATCCCCGCGCAATTCCACCCCCTTGGCCACCAGGGCCCGGGCCAGCTCCGGCAACCCCTGCGGGGCGATCGCCCGGTGAACCAACAGGGTCTCGATCGCGTTGCAAGCGGAAGGATATTGGGTTTTGGCATCCACCGCGATCGGCACTGCTTTGGTTAAGTCCGCAGCCTCATCCACATAGAGATGGCAAATACCGTCCGCATGGCCCAACACCGGAATTCGCGTGTTGTTTTGCACAAACTGCACAAAGGCGTTGGATCCTCGGGGAATAATCAAATCCACATAGCGATCGAGTCGCAGCAGTTCCAGGGTTTCCTCCCGCGTGGTTAACAGCCGCACGGCCGCCGGATCCACCGCCGAATTAGCCAATCCCCCGTGAATCGCCTCAATCAGCGCTTGGCAGGAGCGCACCGCCTCCTTGCCCCCTTTCAGGATCACCCCATTCCCTGAGGCGATCGCCAGGGCCGCAATTTGCACCACCGCATCGGGGCGAGCTTCAAAAATCACCCCCAACACCCCCAGCGGACAGGTCACCCGCTCCAAAACCAGCCCTTGATCCAGTTCCCGGTGAATTTGCCGATCGCCCAAGGGATCCGGCAACTGAGCTAAGTCGCGCACCCCAGCGATCGCCCCCGCCAGCTTCACCCCATCCAGCTTGAGCCGGCCATAAAGTGCCGAAGAAATTCCCTCCGCTTGGGCCGCCGCGCAATCTGCTTCATTGGCCGCCACAATCGCTGCCGCCCGATCGCTCAAAGATTGGGCCACCGCTTCCAAGGCCGCCCGTCGATCGGCCGTCGGCAGCAGCGCCAAAGCTCGGGCCGCCTGGCGGGTTTGGCGCGCAAGATCAACCAACGTGGGTGCAGATGAAGCAACAGTCATGATTGCAAGAGCACAGGGAGCAAAAGGGGTAGAAGACAGTATAGGCAAGGACGGCCCATCCCATGGGCCATGACTCCGTTTGGGATCGGGCGAGGTTGGTTGGTGGGGTTTGAAGGTTGATGGGGTGACAATACATCCTGATCGGGAGGGTTTATGAAGAGGGTTTATAAAATTTTGTAACAACACCCAAACCGGGTCTCAGGGGGGCAAAAGGTATCTAGGCGGGCGATCGCAACGATTTTTGATCCTTAATGTCTAATCGTTACTCAGGCCCGCAGAACCGAGAAAGGCTTGTGAAATAAAGGCTTTCGCCATTGTCAACCGCGATTTAACGGACTGCCATCGGGTCACGCGCTGCCCTGGAACTGGCTCAAACCCGCGAAGTTGCTACAAAACTTTCACTTCACATCGAAAATTGTCGGGCTAGAATCGCTGGAAATACCGAACTTGAGGCGTTTCCATGAACAAGGGCGAACTGATTGACCAAATTGCAGCAAAGGTCAATACCACCAAAAAGGAAGCAGATGCCATCTTGACCGCTGCCATTGAAGTGATCATGGATGCCGTGGCAGAGGGCGAAAAGGTGACCCTGGTGGGGTTTGGTACGTTTGAGCGCCGCGAGCGCCAGGCCCGCGAGGGTCGCAACCCGAAGACCGGCACGAAACTGAAAATCCCCGCCACCAAGGTTCCGGCCTTTTCAGCGGGCAAACAGTTCAAGGAGTCGGTTGCTCCTTAATTTTCGGCGCAAATTCTAGGCGCAAATTCTAGGCGCAAATTTCAACTCTCAGGCTCAACCCCCTAACCATTGTTCGATTGTTAAATTGTTCAATTTTTGTTGGCAAAGGAAAGCCCCGAGCTGGTTTCGCCAGGCCCAGGGCTGTTTTTTTACCTAGGGGGTGAGTTCCGATGAACTGGGGGCATTGGGCCGGGGCACACCCGGTCGCCACCAAGGCAGCAAGGGCCGCAATGTGCCGTCGAGTTCGGTAGGCTGATCCAGCATGGGATTGGCTTCGGTGTCCCACCCATCACAGGGCCGCATCTGAGCGAGGGTCAACACCACTCGATCGACCGCTGAAACCAAGGTGTCGCCATCTTGGCCCGGTTGATTGACCAACACGCTAAAAACCAAGGTGTTGTAAAGCGGGTGTTCCATGTAGCCCGATAGGGCCCGGACTCCCCGGAGCGTGCCGGTTTTGGCGGAAACACGACCTTGAACCGGTGTGTTGCGGAAACGACGGCGCAGCGTGCCGGTTTGACCCGCGATCGGGAGGGAGCTGCGGAAAATGTCGCTGCCCTTAGCTTCGGTCATGGATTCCAATAAATGGACAAAGGCACGGGGCTGCACGGCATTGCTGCGAGAGAGGCCAGACCCGTCACTCATGCGATATTCGCCACGATTAACGCCCAAGGGAGCTAAGGCCCGTTGCACGGCCCCGGAGCCACCAATCGATCGAAACAGAGAATCGGCGTAGCCATTGTTGCTGTTGACGTTGATGGTGCGCACCAACGTGCCCAAGTTGGAGTTCTTGAGCGGGGTTTGACCGTCATAGAGTTGCAGGGCCGCCGCCGTCACAAACAATTTCATGTTGGAGGCGGGAATCAGCGCTTGGATGCTGTTGCGATCGAACAGGACGTTATTCCCGGCCAGGGTTTCTACCCGAATCCCCCAGCGGGCCGATCGAAAAGCAGGCGCATCAATAATGCGGCTTAAGGCTCCGGCCAGTTGGTTGCTGCAAACCCGAGGCGTTTGGGCCAGCAGGGACTTGCCTTCCACGGTTTCGATCGGTTCCTGCTTGGCGGTTTCCGGTTCGATCGAGTCCGGTTCGATCGAGTCCGGTTCGATCACCTCGGTCTCGATTCCCGGCTTACGGGTGACGGTGGTTCCGGGAACCAACTCCGTTGCAGAAGCTGGACTCAGCGTTTTAGACAGCGGTTTTGGCGCGCGCGCGGGATCCGTTGAGGGGTTAGGCGCGGGGGCTGGTGGCGGCGCGATCGCCCCGGTTTGTGAAACGCTAGCCGGTTCAGCGGTTGTGGCTGCTTGGGAGTTGGCCAGGGCTGGTTCAGTCAGCAAACCACCACCCAACGCCAAACCCAAACCAGCCAAACCAGCGATCCATCGGGGTTGCTCAGACATCTGTTGGATTTCCCTTAAAGGCACGACCGTTCTGCACATCCCTGACAGTCAATCCAATCCTCAGGATTGGGACGGGACACCTGAACCAGTTCCACAAGGATCCAACCGGTGATGGGCGGCCGTGTTCAACGGCTGCACCCTTGGGCGGTGGGAGAGGAACGGCGCGATCGAGCCGGGTCAGTGACCCCAGAAATCGATCGCACTCAGGACAAGCCCATTGACTCGGATGGCAACTCCGAGGACTTAGCGACTAGGGCGATCGCAAAAACGGGTGTGAGTCGCGGCGATCGTCCAACGGCCTTGGCCGCATGGCGCTAACCCTCAGCAAATCTGAGGTCATCAGGCTCGTGATGGCCCATCAGCACAAATTGCCCTCAAGAATATCAGACCTCGGCCAGTGGCCTAGCTGGATCAACTGGCCGGCGATCCCCGCCTAAGCCGGTTCTTCACCATCCGAAAACTCTCATCATCACTAGCTTTTTCCCGATTCTGGTTTGGGGATCGCCGCTTCGGCTGTTCGTCAGCAAATCCTGAACTATCGGAAAAATTTGGTCGATCAATTTGGTCGTAGGGATGGGGTTTCCCCACCCAGCCCCCGTGATCGATGCAACCTAATGCAATTGGCGTGCAATGGTAGGATGGCTTCTGGTTTATTGCAAGTTATTCTCAGGTTTTTGGCATGACCGTCGCCGATCGCCGCTGGCCGCCGCTAAACTTTAATCGCTTCCGTTTGCGCCCCTTCAGCTTCACGGAAGGGTTGTGGATCTGTGCAACGGTGTTGGCGGCGGTGGCGGTGGGCGTGCCGCTCCTGGCCTCAATTGCAGCCGCCCTGAGCGCCAGCGGCCAAACCTGGAACCACCTCACCCGCACTGTGTTGGGGGAATATGTGTCGGCTTCGGTGGGGCTGGCGGTGGGGACGGCGGGCCTGGCGATCGGTCTGGGGGTGGCGACGGCTTGGCTGGTAGTGGCCACTCAGTTTCCCGGGCGGCGATGGTTTGAATGGCTGCTGTTGCTGCCCTTGGCCTTCCCGGCCTATCTGTTGGCCTATGTCTACACGGATTTGCTGGACTTTTATGGGCCCATTCAGTCTTGGGTGCGATCGCTCACGGGCTGGAAATTCGGTGAATATTGGTTCCCTCCGATTCGATCGCTGCCCGGGGCCATTTTGATGATGGGCCTAGTGCTCTATCCCTACGTTTATATGCTGGCGCGGGTAGCCTTTCTGGAGGGAGCAGCCAGCCTGCTGGAGGCGGGCCGCACCTTGGGACTGAATCCCTGGCAGGGGTTTTGGCGGGTGGCTTTGCCCATGGCCCGGCCCGCGATCGCCGGAGGGGCTGCCTTGGTGATGATGGAAGCCCTGGGCGATTACGGCACAGTGGAATTTTTTAGCGTTAACACCTTTGCGGTGGGTATTTATCGAACCTGGTTTGCCATGGGCGATCGCCCGGCGGCCTGTCAACTGTCGGCCCTGCTGTTGGGGGCGGTGTTGTTGTTGGTGTGGGTGGAGCAACGATCGCGCGGTGGGGCTGGCTATCGATCGGGCGGGGCCTATGCGGTGCAAGCACCCTACTCCCTCCGTGGGTTGCGGGCGATCGGGGCCTGGGTAGTTTGTGGGTTGCCGCTGTTTTTGGGCTTTGGGTTGCCGGCCCTGCTGCTGGCCAGCATGGCAATTCGCAATCCCAATAGTCTTCTTGATCCCAGCTTCCTGCTTTACGTGCGCAATACCGCCGTAGTAGCCAGCTTGGCGGCGGTCACGGCGGCGATCATTGCCGGAGCTGCCGTGTATGGGGTGCGAGTGGTTTCGGGGCCCCTGATGCGGTTCCTGCTGAAACTCATGGCGCTGGGCTATGCGATTCCCGGATCCGTGGCCGCCGTGGGCGTTTTGATTTCGGTGGGTTGGGTTGATCAACAGTTGGCGACGCAACCTTTGGCGATCGCCCCGGAAGCGGGAGCCGCATCTTCGGGTTTGTTGCTGAGCGGCACGATCGGGGCCTTGATTTTTGCCTATTGGGTCAGGTTTTTAGCCTTGGCCCTGAACCCGATTGAAGCCAGCCTCGATCGGATTGTGCCCAACCTGGATGGGGCGGCCAGGATTGCCGGATTGTCACCGGGGGCCGTGTTGTGGCGCGTCCATGTGCCCATGCTGCGCGGGGGGCTGTTGACGGCCTTGCTGTTGGTGTTTGTGGATACGGTGAAGGAGTTACCGGCCACGCTGATTGTGCGCCCGTTTAATTTCGACACCCTGGCCGTGCGGGCCTATCAGTTGGCCTCCGATGAACGGATTGTGGATGCGGCGGGGCCCGCTTTGGCGATTGTGGCGGTGGGAATTGTGCCGGTGGCGCTGTTGAGTTGGCAAATTTCCCGATCGCGCCCCCGTCGCCTACCCAGCGAGTTTAGGTAGACTCATTCCACTCGGGCTGTTCGATCGGGATTTCGATCAAGAACTCCGTGCCGCCCCCCTCTGCGGGCCGACAATCAAGGGTTCCGCGATGTTTTTCCACCACAATTTGATAGGAAATGGACAGGCCCAGTCCCGTGCCTTGGCCCACGGGCTTGGTGGTGAAGAACGGATCGAATAGCTTAGAGCGCACTTCATCACTCATGCCGTTGCCATTGTCGGCAATCAGAATCCGCACCTGCTCTCCGGACATCAATTCCGTGGTGATCGTCAGCCTGGGCATCACGATCGAGGTTGCAATGGGGCGATCCTCAAGGTTGTCAGTGATCCAAACCTTGCTGTTGTTGCCGCTGCCGGCCACGAGAGAGGCTTCTTCCACCTGGGCCGATCGCAAGGCTTGGGCTCGCAAATTGCGCGATCGCCCGTAACGGTCTTCCAAGGCATCGATCGCATTGCTAATCACATTCATGAACACCTGGTTCAATTGCCCCGCGTAGCAAACCACCAGGGGCAAATCACCATAGTGTTTTTCCACTTCAATTCCAGGGAAATTGCTATTGGCTTTGAAGCGATGTTGCAAAATCAGCAGCGTATTTTCGATGCCCTCGTGGATGTTCACCGGCTTCATTTCCGCCTGATCCAATCGTGAGAAATTCCGCAAGGAAGCGACAATTTGCCGAATTCGTTCCGCTCCTAACTGCATTGATTGCAGGGTTTTGGGCAAATCATCACAGAGGAAATCCACATCAATGTCCCGCGAGAAATTGGCCACCGCTTCCGTCGGCACAGGATAGCTATCCCGGTAGTGCTGAATGAGCGAGAGCAACTCTTGCGTGTAACGGCGGGCATAGGTCAGGTTGCCATGGATGAAGGTGGTGGGGTTATTGATTTCATGGGCAATCCCGGCCACCATTTGCCCCAGGCTGGACATTTTTTCGTTCTGAATGAGCTGAGTTTGGGCGGTTTTCAGCTCTTGGAGGGCGGTGCTGAGGCGTTTGGCTTGATCTTGGGCCTGCACAGCGGTGACCTGGGCCTTGGCATAGAGTTCCGCTTGGTCGATCGCGGTGGATAGCTGGTCGGTCACAGCCCGCAACAGCTCCACTTCCCGCTCACTCCAGGTGCGCACCTGGGCACTTTGGCCGCATTCAATCACCCCGATCGCCCCGGAACGGGTCTGCACCGGCAAGGCCAGCAGGGAACGATAGCCCCGATCTTCCATCATTTGCCGTAGGGTGGGATTATCTAACCGCGACACGTCATCGGCCCGCACACATTTGCTCCACATCAACTGCTGAAGGAAGTAGCTGGCGTGGATATGGTGATAGGGGCCGAGGGCGCTGGGCACGGCTGGGGTACGGGACTCGTTCACCACATCCCAAGCCGGAATGCCGCCGCCTGCATCGGTGATATACCAAGCGAAAAGACAGCGATCGGTATCCAACAGGTTACGGATGCCTTGGACGGCCGATTCCAGCACCGTATCCAAATCCAGGGAGTTGCGAATTTGGGCCGCCAACTGAAACAACAGGGCCTCGCGGCGGGTGGTCAGTTCCTGGCGGGCTTGGGCGCGGTCAATCCCCACGGCGATCGCGCTGGCCAACCAACCTAAGGCATCCTGCACTGCTTCTGCGAAGGGTTCCACACGATAGAGCGCCAACGCACCCACCAGCCGATCCTCCACCACCAGCGGGAAGCCTGCAAAATGTACTTCTGTGCGGGATCTGCCTTGATGGGGAATCAGGGCGCATTCACTGCGGAATAGGGGATTGCGCGATCGAGCCACGGCCGCCACCGTGGACAGCTCCGGAGTACTCAGGCTGATTTTGTCTCGCAGGGCATCATCAAGCAGGGGGATATCCAGGTGCAGCGCATTGTTGGTGTTGCGGTTGACCTGGGCTTGCAGGGTCAAGTAGGTGGGATCTAAGTCCACCGTCCAAACGCGGGCCAGGTTGCAATCCAGTTGCCCGGCCATCATTTCGGCGCAGGTTTGCAAAATTTCCGAGAGTTCGCCCCGTTGACAAAGGGCCACGCCCACTTCCGCTTCCAGAATCGAAAGGCGTGATCGCTCCATCAGGGTTTCCTGGGCCCGCTTGCGATCGGTGATGTCCTCAACCGTCCCTTCATAACAAACCAGCCGCCCGGCATCATCGAGCAGGGCGGAAGCATTTTCCGAAATCCAAATATGTTGCCCATCCGCTCGGTACACTTCCGATTCAAACCCGGAAACGCTGCCGCTGGCCTCCAGCATGTTCAGCAGTTCCCGTGCCCGATCGATCTGGACGTAGGGCGGCCCACCCATGCGATCGAACGCTTCGATCAGCGCGGTTGGTGACTCATAGCCATAGAGGCGAGCCATGGCCGGGTTTGCGCTCAAGTAGCGACCATCGGGCAGGGCTTGGTAAATGCCCTCGATCGCGTTTTCAAAAATGCTGCGGAACCGTTCTTCGGCTTCGCGCACGGCCCGTTCTGCTTCCTTGCGTTCGGTGATGTCGATCCCCAGCACAAAGGCCGCTTGGTCGTTGTTGTATTTTTGGGCCACCACCAAATAGCTTTCGATGCGATCGCCCACCGGTCGCGACACTTCGCGCGTGGCCTCTTGGATCGGAGAAGCAAAAAATTCCGCCACAAATTCCCGAAATTCTTGGCCATAGCCCAAAAAGCCGATGTCTTGGCCAATAAATTCTTCCGGGGCGCGGCCAAAGCTTTCGGCCAAGTGGTGGTTCACTTCCAGGTAACGCAAGTCGCGGCCCACCCGCGACACCGTGCCGGGCACAGCGGCCAAAATCGCTTCCAGTCGATCCTTCAGGGTGCGTAGGCTGGCTTCCGATCGGCGGCGCTCTGTGATGTCTTCAACTGTGCCTTCGTAATAGAGCAATTCGCCGTCTTCGTCGTAAACCGCCCGGGCCGATTCGGAAATCCAAATCCGGCGGCCATCGGCCCGGTAAACTTCCGACTCAAAATTGGCAAGGGATCCCTTTTGGCGAATTTGCTCAACAAATTCCTTGCGGCGATTGGGGTTGACGTAGAGATTTTGGGTGGCATTCAGGGCCAGCAGCAGCACATCGGGCCCGCTATAGCCATAGATGCGGGCCAAGGCCGGGTTTGCGCTCAGGTAGCGACCATCGGGGGTGGTTTGGAAAATGCCCTCGATCGCGTTTTCAAAGATGCTGCGGTATTGGGCTTCGGCGGCGCAAACGGCCGACTGAGACACTTGCAGGCGATCGAGCGTGGCGTTCAGAATGGCCGCCAACTCCGACAATTCATCGGTTCCGGGCATCACCTCCACCCGCTGAGTCGGGTTGCCGCTGGTGCCGATCGCGCTGACCTGTTCACTCAGCCGCATCAACCGCGCCAACACCAAGCGCTCCAGCAGCAGCAGGGTAATGGCCCCAAAAATTAAGCCCCCCAACACCAACAGTACCAGCGTGTAGCGGAGGCTAATTAGCCCTCGGTTATAGATGGCGCGATCGAGTTCAACCCGCACTAACCAAGCCGGTTGCCCATACAAATCGTCCAACAGGGCATAGCTGGCCAGGCGATTATCGGAAAGGGTTTCGATCGCCACCGTTTCCGTACCCAACAGCAGGGCCTTCACCGCTCGGTGGCGCAAGACCTCCGGCCCCTCAGCTCTCGAGTTCGATCGGGAATCGTCGATGGCCGGGGGCATTGTCGCGGCGGAAATTCTGGCAACTTTGGGCGACTGAGGCGATTGGGGTTGGGTAGATTCGGGTTGAACGGATTCTGGGGGCGTAGCACTCAGCCGGGTTGATTGCGGTTGAGTCTGTTCAGTGGGCTGAGCCAGCGCTGATGATTTCGATCGCTCAGGCTCCGATCGTTCAGGTTTCGATCGCTCAGGTATTGACGGTATTGACGTAGCCGGTTTTGGTGCGGATTGCTGCGGTGTTGATTGTTGTGCTGTGGACTGTTGCGGTGCTGGCGTGATGTCAGGAGCCGATCGCGCAACGAGGGGCAACTTGGCAAGGGCTGAAGGTAGCAAAGACCGACGGACAGAACTGGCCGGGAGCTTGGCCCAAGCACTCGATGGTTGCACAATCCCATGCAAACTTTGCAGGCTCAGGTTGAGTTGCGTTAAGCGGCTGACCCGTTCAATTTCCGGCCCAGCTAGAAACCGCCCCAGCAACAAGGTTCCGCGAATCGGCCCCTCTGCCTCGCTGGTGACGATCGGGCGGGCCGCCACCATCATCGGCCCCTCGGGCAATTGCAGCAGGCCATGAACGGCGCTGGTGGTTGATGAGTGGGTGAGCAGTGGGCTGCCCGGTTGCAAGTGTTCCCAAAGGCTGCGGGGAATCGGCACGCGCTGCCGACTTTCCAGGTTGTAGCCCTGTTGCAGGAGGGGCTTCCCCGATCGATCCAGCAAAATCAGAGCATTCAGCCGCAAATAGTCGAAGGTGCGATCGACAAAGTTCGATCGCTCATAGGCAGGATCATGGGTTTCCACAAAACTGTAGGTGGTGTCCCATTCGGAATAGTCCCGCGCCGTCGCATCCAGATCCGTGGCGTTGTCCATCACGACGCTGATGGCCCGCTGCACATCGCGCTCCACCTCACGCCGCTCAAGCTGGCTATAGCCATCCAGCAGGAGATTGGAGGATGTTGTGAACATCACCAAGTTTAAGCAGAGCAGCGCTAGTCCAACAATGACCAGCGTTTTGAGCCGTAATTTCAAATTTGCTACCTCCTACTCAAACCCCTGGATGCGTCCCTGAATGACCGGCCCGAATTTGGGTTTGGGTCTTGGCCGCGATCGGGCGATGTGTCTCTGTGCCTTGATGGGAACCGCCACAGATTGTTCGTTGCAGATTGTCCGCTGGAAACCATCCGTCGCTGACTGTCGATCGCACACTATCTATCGCAGGCTACCCATTGAAAACCGTCTATTGCAGACTGTCTATCGCAGGCTACCCATCTCAGACCAGCCATCACAGACAAATCATTGACGAGCTGCCTCGCGCTGGCCGACTCGGCTGGGCAGTGTCTGAATGATGGTGACCCATGGGGGCTGCCGTTTCTTGTTTCAGCGATCGCAGCCCAAAGTCGGGACTGAAATCGAGTAGCGCCCTATTCCCTATTCTGGATCGAATTGATCAAATCTTAAGGAGATTGGATCCCAGCCGGGGCCACCCTGAGTCTAAATAACCGCCTAATCGCACCCTAACAAATCCCTGACGAAGCGTTTTGGTTAAATGAGGCTCGTCTGCGATTTTGATGCACCGATGGGATGGGCCTTGGGGGGTAGCACCCCAGAGCTGTCGAGCTGCCAACTCCAATGGTTAGCCTAATCCAATCGTCGAACAGCCGTTGGTCATTCTAGCGATTTGTGGATGGGCACGTTGTCGTAAAACAAACAGGTTGAGGAGTTCAAGTCGGGAATTCCAGGGTGGGAATTGGGAATGTGGGGCGATCGTTGTTGTGGAGCTTGCCGCATCCCTCTAGACCTCAAGCCTTTACTAGTAGCGTGGCTGCCTTAATTCGCTGAGTTAAATTACATGGCTGTTATCGCCACCAAACCGTTAGGCAGCAAGGGGCTTAAGCCCCTTGTTACCACGACTGGCTCCGCAACTTTGACCCAATATATTAAGCCTGTCATGCTACTAGGTTTCAAGGACTGCGCTAATTGCCTGGGCGATGGTTTCATTGCCATCCAAGGTAAACCGCTGGCCGGGCTGGGAAGGTGTGGGTGCTGCTTGTAGAAAAGACCAATCTCCCTCAAAAAATTCGGTCGGTTGCAAAATTTGGTGGGAGGTTTGGGCTTGAATTTGGTCTAACAAGATGGGGGCTTCGGCAAATCCATCGCGGGTGAGGGTAGCCACGGTTGGGCCTGTGCGGCAGGCTTCGGCAAAGGTTCCGTAGCCGGGTTTGGAAACGATGCGCCCACAAAGGGGCATAAAGTCCACGGGCCGAAAGGGGCGATCGCTCGCGTGGTGTTCGATCGGGTCGAGCACTTGGTATAGGTTGGGCAAGTCCGGGGCCGATCGGTCAAAGGTGATGAAAAGCCAGTCGGGAAATTGCCGCAGCCGTTCGTAGGGAATTTGTTGCAATCCCAGACCGCCAAAGGTGAGCAAAACGGTGCGATCGCGCGGGATATCTGGTAAACCCAACTTATCGCGCAATTCCGCCGCGCCGTAGCGGGGTGTGCCGCCCGTTAAGCCCACATCGGTTTGTTGAGGAAAGCTGGCCATGGGTTCGTGAAAAGGCAACCGAAAGAGGCGATCGCACCGACGAAAGCGATCGGCAATCCAGTCCGCCTCTTGCTCAAATTCGCCACCCCAATCTCGGTAAATGAAATCCCAGCCGAAGTTACCGACCGCCCAGCAGGGTAGACCTGCCGCTTGGGCAATGTCGATCGCAAGGGGGGGTAAGTCGGCCAAAACCAGAGCCACGCGCCCATTTTTGACGGACATTTGCCGAATGAAGTCCACCTCTGCCGCCACAATGGCCGCCGCCCGCGATCGCAGAGCCTGGAGTTGCTCCAGAGTCGTTTGCCGATCAATTTGCAAACTATCTTGCTGCACCACACCCACATCCAGCGCCCTGGGCCGGTAAAGAAATTCACCACTGATGTAAGACCCGAGCAGCCAGCGGGGGGCGGTGGTGACCAAAATCGGCAACAGATCGGGCCGCAGCCGTTGCAGGGTATCAACTAGGGCAGCCGCTCGGGTGGCATGGCCAAATCCATGGGCAGTAATGGCAACGTAAAGAATGGGACGGGTCATGCGGCTGGGGGGTGGGCCATGGAATCCGGTCTAGAGGTCTTGAAACAGGGTTTGTACCTTTTTCCAGGCATCGGCGGCGGCCGCTGGATGGTAGCTCGATCGACGATCGCAGAAGAATCCATGGTCTGCATCGCGGTAACGGAAGATGCGGAAGTTGCGCCCGTGGGTCACGAGGGCCGCCTCTAGGCGATCGAGCTGGTCAATGGGAATCAGCGGATCGGCCAGTCCTGCGAAAAACCAGAGCTTACCGTGAATTTGGGAAGTGCGGGTGACGGTTGGCTCGCCGCCCCCGGGACAAAAAGTGGTGATCCCTGCGCCATAGAACGCAGCGGTGACGGCGACTTGGGGCAGAGTGGCGGCCAAATAGGCCACATGGCCCCCAAAACAAAAACCGATGCAGCCCACGGCTCCGGCTTTAGCGTTGGGTTGTTTTTGGGCAAAGGCGATCGCGGCTTGGATATCCGCCAGCAGTTGATCCGCCTTGGTTAAGTCCTTGTGTTGTCGGCCGAGGGCTAGCTCTTCGGCGCTGTAGCCCACAGCAAAGCCCGGAGCGGTGCGCTGAAAGAGGGCGGGGGCGATCGCCACATAACCACATCCTGCCAGGCGATCGCACAGATCTCGAATGTGGTCATTCACCCCAAACACTTCTTGAAGAACCACGATCACCGGATAGGAACCGGCGGCCCGAGGGCGTGCCAGGTAGCCCTGGAGGTCAACCCCTAAGCCAGGCTCCCGGGCGGGAATGATAGTGACTTCGCGGCAAATTTCAAGAACCATAGGCACAACCTGGCAACGCAGTCATTACATCGCCGCGATCGTTTGCAATTGTGACTGCGATCATCGATGCGATGAACTTCTGCGAACTTCCGTAAACTTCCGTTTCAGTCTACCGGGTTCGGCGAATTTCGCCGTAGGCGGCGATTAACTGCTGAGCAATGGCTGACCAACTGTAGCGATCGCCCGCACAGCGTCGGGCGTTGTGGCCTCGCTGTTGCCGTTCGGTGGGTTGGGTCAAAGCCTCGCGCACGGCCCCGGCAAAGGAAGATACGTCGCAAGTGCAAACCCAGCCCGATCGGGTATCGGCCACATCGGGCCAGATATGTACCTGATCGGAAATCACCACCGGCACTCCGGCGGCCATCGCTTCGGCCACCGCAATTCCGAAGTTTTCATAGTATGACGGCAACACAAACAAATCGGCTTGGGCTAGGAGCGATCGCTTCTGTTCCCCGGTCACGAAGCCCACAATTTCCGTGCGATCGCTCAGGTGTGATCGGTTCAAATAGTCCGAAATGGACTGTTCATAGTCTGGATCCTGCACATTGGCCCCCGCCAACACAAACCGAAAGGGCAGCCCCGACACGGCCAACGTTTCCAGTGCGGGAATCACAATATCCAATCCTTTTTTGCGATCGAGCCGTGACATAAACAGCACCATCGGCCCCGCCTCCTTAGAGGATTGCGCCATGGGTTGTTCACGGAGCGGCGGCAACGGAACCCCCAAGGGAATGACCCAATCGCGGGAAATGGCCCCAAACCGCTCAGAAATTTTGCACTCCTCCGCACTGGTGAAGTGAACAGCGGCGGCCTTGGCTAAATTTCGCCGCTCCAGCAGCCGCCCATACCACCATTTCAACCTGGCCTTTTTCCGCAGGTCCAGCGGATCCAGCGTGCCCAGGGGCCGCAGCACGTAGGGCAACTTGCGCCACCGACAGACGATCGCTGCCATGGTGCTGATGGGCGAAAACAGGGCATGGATGTGGGCCACGTCGTATTCCGGTGCGTGCCGCCAGAGCCACCACAACAGCCCGATCGAGAACTTATAGCGTCGCCAGGGGGCACAGCGAAAGTAATAGATTTTGTAGTCCTTTTCCGGCACAGGCTGGGCGATCGGCACATCCAACGGAGCCTGCCCCGCATCCCCATTGCTATCGGTGGTTAGCAGCGTCACCTGCGCCCCCGCCGCGCCCAGGGCCTGGCTTAGCCCCAACACCATCTGGCTCGGCCCGCCATAGACCAAGGACACGGATGGCACAATTTGCAACAGGCGCAAGGGGCGTGATTCGGTCATGAGAGGCGGACTCCAGCAAGAGGCGATTAGAGCGGGGGGATGAATGCGATCGCCGGGGGCGCACGGCCTGGGTGCGTCGGGCCCGTGGATTAACGATCCCGAATGATCCCGATCGAAGGGGGCATCTGAATCATGATGATCTCAATCATTCATCCAGTTCTTTACCCCTGTTCAGCACCCGTTTTCAGCAAGATTGGCCAAAACCGGGTTTTCCAACCCTAGCCTACCGAAGTCCAACCGGGGGCGGGCAATGGCAATCGGCCGTCCAGACCCATGATCGTGTTGCGGTTCTTAATCAGTCATTGATGCCGACGTTGACACTGACATCGATATTGACATTGATATTGATATTGATGCCGAAAATACCCCACAGTCTATTCAATTGCCGCTTGGTGTTCGATGAATTTGATGGCAATCAGACCTATTTCAACCCCATTCGTAGCCTAGATAACTGATCTAAACTATGTTTAATGACATCTTCGTCAAGATTCTCTAAAAGTCAGCGATTCAGACCAGTTTCCATGACTCAGTTTTCATGACTCAGTTGCCGATGCTAACGGCACAATTCGCCCACAGGATGGGTGTGCGCCAAGGGCAAGGCTGACCCCCCCTGAAGACTGCTGATCTTGGCTTCCTTGACCCGCTTCGATCGCCCCTGGGTCATCCTGGACAGTCGGTGAGCAGGAGTTTTTACTCACCAGTTTCTTAAAAAATGCTGCGTAATAAGACCGAATATGCTGACAAAGTTACCTTCGTTGATGTAACACTTTGAGTCAGCATGATGATACAGGCGAAATAACGAGCGATTTCCCCCATCATTTCGCTGCAATTCAGCAAAGATTACTAAGTAAAAATACACATTGCCCATTCTGAAAGGGGCGTTTTGATTCTGATTCTGTTGATCATGCGGGCTAGCTGGCAAGTTATTTTGAGGCGTAAGCCATGTCTCTTGGTTTTTTGGTGCCGACTTTGATCTGTGTGGCTGCGGTTTATCTGGCTCCACGATGGCAGGATGAACCGTCGCTGATTCTGAACGGTGTGGCGATTTTGAGCTTTCTGGTGGCCTTGGTTTTGGCTCCCTGGGAAGTTCAGGTGTTGCTGTTGCTGTCGGTGTGGTGGGTGGCGCGGTACGGTCTGCGGTCTCCGGAGCCGGTGGAGGTGCTGGAGTCGGCGGCCTTGGGCGATCGGGCGGAGTTGGCGGATTCGTCGGTGGCGGTTGATGAGGCGGAATTAACGGCGGTTAATACGTCGAATGCGGCGGCCCATGCAGCGAATGATTCGATTTTGGGGCATCCCCATTTGGCGGTGACCGATCGGGTATATCGCGGGGTAATTTGGCATATGCCCGATCGTGGGGGGCTGAAAATGCCGAAAAAGCGGCAGGAAGTCACTTCCGAAACCACCGAAGCCCCAGAGGTTGAAGCAGCTAACCAAACGATCGAGCTGAAATATCGCGGGGCCACGTTCCGCCGTAAGGTCTGACCCAAGGTTTAACTCAAGACCTAACCCAAGGCCTAACTGCTGCTGGACTCAAGCTGGCGGTTCCCCTCAAATTCCGCTGAGGTTTGCCATTTCGATTTTGGCCGAGCGGATGCCATTGCTAATATCAACGGCATGGCGATTATTTCTTCCAAGTCAACCGGCGGCGGCAATCCTGATCCCCAGCCTCCCCGCAAGCCAGCTAGGCGATCGAACTCACCGCGATCGTCCGTTCCGTCGTCGCTGCTAGATCCGGTGGCCACGCCTGAGGAAGCTCACCAAGATGCGGCCAAGCCCGCTCACCAGTCTCCCCAGGGCGATCGTCCCGATGAGCGTGTGCGCCCCCAACGGCTGGCGGACTATGTGGGGCAGCAAGATTTAAAAGACGTGCTGACCATTGCGATTCAAGCGGCCCAGGGTCGCCGGGAGCCGCTGGATCACCTGTTGCTCTATGGGCCGCCAGGCTTGGGCAAAACCACCATGGCCTTGATTCTGGCCGGCGAGATGGGTGTGTCTTGCAAAATTACGACCGCACCGGCTCTGGAGCGCCCTCGGGATATTGCCGGGCTGCTGGTGAATTTGCAGCCGGGAGATTTGTTGTTTGTGGATGAAATCCACCGATTACCCCGGGTCACTGAAGAAATTTTGTATCCAGCAATGGAGGATTTTCGGCTGGATGTGACGGTGGGTAAGGGCCAGAGCGCCCGCACCCGATCGATCCCGTTGCCCAAGTTCACCCTGGTGGGTGCAACAACCCAGGTGGGGGCCCTCAGTTCGCCCCTGCGCGATCGCTTTGGCCTGATTCAACGGCTGCGGTTCTATGAACCCGAGGAGCTGGCCCGGATTGTGTTGCGGACGGCGACGATTTTGCAGGTGGCGATCGAGCCGGACGGGGCCGCAGAAATTGCCCGGCGATCGCGCGGGACACCCCGGATTGCTAACCGCCTGTTGCGGCGGGTGCGGGACTATGCGCAAGTGAAAGGGGCGGAAACTCAGGGTAAAACAACCATTGACGGGGCGATCGCGGCGGCGGCCTTAGAACTGTTCAATGTGGATCCTCGGGGGCTGGATTGGACCGATCGCCGACTCCTGAGCGCCATTATTGAGCAGTTCAACGGCGGCCCCGTGGGTCTGGAAACCTTGGCAGCCGCCACCGGGGAAGATGCCCAGACAATCGAAGAGGTCTATGAACCTTACCTGATGCAGATTGGCTACCTTCAGCGCACCCCTCGCGGCCGCGTGGCTACCCCCGCCGCTTGGCAACACCTGGGCTACTCTAAATTTCTCCCCGCGTCTCTTGACTCTCTAGTGGACTAGAGAATAGAAAATGGGTTTGCTGCCCAGCCCTAGATCCCAAGATCCTGTCAGTACAATCTTGTGGGCAGCTTTTTTCAGTCTTTTTGATCGTTTCGATCGGCCAGCTCCCAACGCCTCAGGTAAACCCCCTTGGCAGCCCCGGCTGATCGCAGGCGTAATCGCATCCTCAAAACGCCCCACCGCAGTGCTGGCAACCGTTAGGGGTTCAGGAGGCCAAATTCTTGAACCGCTGGCAAAAAGTTGCGGTTTTCGTGGCCGGGCTGGCTGAGTTTAATGAGCGCAAATCGCTGCAATTCACTGAGCGATCGCCACTGTTGATGACTCACTGTGACTCCAACCCGCGCTGCTTGCGCTGCGACTGAATCGGGCAAGTCGGCACTCAGCCAAGGAAACGGGTTTTCCAGGGGCAAATCTTTGGGAATTTCACCCGATCGCGCTGCCACCAACTCGCGCAATTCCTGGCGATAGGTTTTTTGCTCGAGCAAGGTGTCGCAAGGAGCCAAAACTAACCGCAAGCGATCGGCCTCAGACAGTTGGTTCCAGTGGTGCAGTTTGAGCTTAATGCCGACTCGATCGAGCCGGTAGCGAACCACCATGGGGATGCACCGTAACCCAGTGATGAACTCTTGCTCAAACTGGAAAAAAGGTGAGGCTTCCGAAACGATTGTTGGGCGATCGGCCATTGTGGGTGAATTGGTTGCTGAATGTTTCGTGACTGACTCAAAACCCATAGGAACCCTGAATACTCTGTTCTTGATGTTCTCAAGATAGTTCTGACCCATGGAATCATAAATTGCAGCTTGCTATTTTCGACGATCTTTCTCTGAAATTTCTGACCAGGGACTGCAATTTCAGGCTTGTCTGGATTTAATCAACGATTGGTGATGGCTGCGAAGTTTTGCGCTAGCATTGCCTTAACCAATTATTAACCAATCTCAAGGGATCACCAAAGATGCTCCTGAAAAACCAAGTCCAAGGTGCAATAATTCACCAGGGCTGCCAACCTGAGACTTGAATTTCTTGGGACTTTCAGCCAGTTCCTAAACATCCTGATCCATTTTGACGATGATTAAGCAACCCGATCGCCCCCGCGATCGAGCCAATTCATCAACTCACCCCTGTCAAATATTTGTCAAAACAGTGGCTTTAGGGAAAACACAGAGAAGCCTGTATTAAATCATTCCTGATCCGTAGTCAAAACCACGGACTCAACCGATGAACTCCGCGCTCTGTGTTTATTTTGACCGGGTTGAATTGATGGCTGTTGTATGAATGACCAGGCGATCGTGGCTTGGCTCAGGCCTACTCCGCTGATCGTCGAGAGTCATTCCCTGACGCTGTTCTCAACAATCAAGACAACCTTAAAATTAGCCACCAATCAATCTGGCAACAATAGTTATTGGTACAACTATTGGCGTTGAATCATAACTTTCAAGATAGTGATGCTCAACAGGATTGCGAGGGCCGTTACCTTTGGCAGCAAACTTTTAGAAATGAAATTGAACTACAAACCAATGGTTTATTCAATTGGCTGATTCAATTTCCTCAATAGCTGGCAAGTTGCCTGGAAGATAGAATTAAATCTGTATCCCAAAGCAATTGATTAACCTGCCTTTTTTTAATAGGTCAGACCTACAATTGAAATTCCAGATCAGGACATCAACATATGGCGATCGATCTTAAGCAAATGGCGCAGGAGTTGCGACGTGCTCCTATTCTTTCTGACTGTTCTGTACAAGAACTGGCGAGAGTTGTGCCCTATGCGGTCGAGCATTTTTTGGAAAATGGTCAAGCCCTATTCCAGTCAGGCAACCCTGCCTTAACCCTCTATTTTGTGCGCCGGGGCAAAGTGCAGCTTTGGGCTGGAGGGCGTGTCATTGCGGAGGTGGAGCATGGTTTTGTGGGCGAAGAGGCGGCCGTTTCCTCTGACTACTACATGGCCGACGCGATCGCGGTTGACAACACGGAAGTGATCGCCTTGCCCCGCGAGGCTATTACCAAAGTGGCCGGTGCTGGCACTCCAACCATCGATCGATTCTACGCTTCCCTGCTCAGTCATTACAGCGGACAGCCTAACCGAAAACTGGAGAGTCGATCGCCCATCAGTCAGCTCAAGCGCAATGATTGGGTTCAGTCCTGTGGTTGGATTTTGTCAGTGGTGATCCCCGGTATTTTGTACTTGATTTTGAGGGAAACTGCGGAATTTGACTGGAATTCTCAAATGTTTTTGATCGTACTCACATCCACCATTGTGATGTGGGTTTTTGGGATGGTTCCTGAATTTATTCCTGGTCTTTTTTGCATTCTGTCATTGCTAATTTTAGACATTGCTCCCAGTGAAGTTATTCTTTCTGGCTTTGCATCGGGCAGCTTTTTTATGGCGCTCAGCCTCTTTGGATTGGGAGCTGTTTTGATGGGATCAGGATTAACCTATCGCCTAGTTTTATGGCTCTCTCGATTCATTCCTAAAACAGAAAGCTGGTACGCGACCGCTTTATTTTTAACCGGATTGGCAATGACCCCCATTTTGCCCTCGGCTAATGGTCGAATTGGTCTGCTGTCACCGATTTTGACAGATACCATTGATGCCACAGGAGTCAAACCAGGTGGCAAAGCTGCCAGCCATCTCGCCTTTGCTGCTTTTAGCGGTGCTAGCCTGCTTTCCCATGTTTTTCTAAGCAGTAAGTCGGCTAATTTTGTAGTCTATGGCCTCTTGCCTTTGCAGGTTCAACAACAATTTAGTTGGGTTTATTGGTTGCAGGCGAGTTTGGTGGTGGGGATCGTGACCCTAGTGCTGTATTTTATCTCCACAAAATTCCTGTTTAGTAATAATCAAGCCTTTGAAATTTCCCAACAACAGGTGGAAGCTCAGGTGGAAACCCTAGGGCCCTTAAGCAGCCAGGAGTGGATTTCGCTGGTCAGCACGATCGTGTTGTTGCTGGGAATTGTCACCGCATCCATTCACAAAATCCAATTGCCCTGGATTGGTTTGGGGGTTCTATTTCTGGTGCTATCGCTGGGGATTCTGAAAAAAAATGAATTTCGCACCCAAATCGATTGGCCATTTTTAATCCTATTAGGCAGCTTGGTCGGAATTGCAGAAGCCATGTCCTACTTAGGTCTCGACACCCACTTTGGTGGGTATCTGACTTGGCTCAGCGATTCTATGAAGTCCAACTTTCCCCTTTTTATCTTTTTATTGAGCCTGACAATTTTGGCTGTGCGGTTTGTGATCCCCAACACGACGGCCGTGGCAATTTTTGCCACAATATTAATCCCGATGGCAGAAAGCAACGGGGTAAATCCTTGGATTGTGGGAGCGATTATCCTAAATATCAGTGATGCCTGGTTTTTTCCTTACCAATGTTCCTACTACCTACAATTTCAGGAGCTATTGGACAAACAGCAACTTTTTAATGAGCGTTTAATTTTACGCGGCAATTTCCTGGCAACGCTGATTCGCTTCTTTTCAATCTATTTATCATTGGGATACTTCCGAACCCTTGGAATTCTCTAAATCGTTGTTGAAGACCATGAAATCAACTTTGAGAGTCTCCTAAACGAGCATTCATCTCCTTGTGCTCAAATCTTTGTGCTCAAATCTTTGCGCTCAAAGTGATGACAGTTTAAGGCCGACCCACTTCTCCACTCATTCTCTAGCCATGTCACGATTTACCTGGAAGCTTTCTAACGTTAACCGCTGGGGCAAGCAGCTTCAAAAATTGCCCATTATTTTCTTTTTGATTTGCGCCTTGGTGTTCTTTGCCTTCAGCAATTCCAGTAAGCCGCGTGTATTAGTGCTGAGCAGCTATGCCACAGACTTTGCCTGGACGAAGGACATTAATGTGGGGCTAAGCTGGACTCTGGATAAGAAGCCTTACTCGATTCAGTATCACTACATGGATACGAAGCGGAATCCTGGTGCGGCTTACAAGGAGAAGGCAGGGCAATTGGCTCGGCGGCTCATTGAGCGCTGGGAACCAAATGTGATTATTTCGATCGATGATAATGCTCAAGAGTTTGTCGCCAAGTATTTCAATAATCACCCCAAGATTGATATTGTCTACAGCGGGGTGAATGCGGAAGCCAGCGCCTACGGATTTGACAAAGCCAGCAATGTGACGGGCATTTTGGAGCGGATTCCCTTCCTTTCCTTGAAAGAGATTTTTCTGCAAATTTTGCCACCCGATCGCCGTCGCATTGTTCACTATTCCGATGACTCGGAAACATCGGAAGCCATTCACCAAGAAATGGCAGATTTTGACTGGCGACCGATCGACCTGATCGAACACCGAAAAGTGGCTACCTTTGAAGAGTGGAAGCAATTTATCAAGAATTCCGGCAAAATTGCTGACTTTTTGCTGATCACGCACTATCACACGCTGCGTCGCTCCAGTACCGATGATACGGTGGTGTCGCCGAAGGAAGTGATGAAGTGGACGATCGAGAACTCACCAATTCCTGATATCGGATGTTGGGGATTTTATGTGGATGATGGCGGCATGTTGGCGGTTGGGATTTCGCCCTATGAGATGGGAGAAGTGGCCGGCAAAATGACAACGGAAATCTTGGAAAATCATCGTCGTCCCAGCGAAATTCCCACCACGAAAAGCCAGAATTTTGTGATGTATATGCGGGAGTCGCGGCTCAAGCAATATGGCGTTGATCTCCCCAAGGTGTATAAGGACTTCGCCCACGCCACCAACCACTACTACCAATAGGCTGGCTGAGTCATTGGGGGCTTGAGCAATCAGGAAATTCAGTTGGGGTTTAGGGGAGCCGAGTCACGGCCCCTGAACCCCTTTAATTTTGTAATTTTGGGTTGTAATTTTGGGTGTTTTGTCGAATCTTGGGCAGGTATTTAGGCTGGCGATGTGGGCCGACAGAGAACCTGCTCAGGTTCTGGCAGCGGGTTCTTGTTCGGTTTGCTGGGTTAGCTCGACTGACTGGGTTGTGTTCAGTTGCGTTCAGTTGTGCTCAGACCTGCCCACGCTAATGGTGTGACCTATTCAGGGCGGCCCATTCAGGGCGGTCAGCGAGGAATTTATGTTCAATCGCAGGGGGTTCTACGTAGAAGGTTGGTGATTAATTTTACTTTGATTAATCTGCTTGGCTTTGCCCTTCTTGAGCGGCAATGGCTTAGCCAGGATATGTTGAGGGCACTCTTTTGAATACCAATCTTGAAATCTCAAGCTTAATGTCAGTGTAATTTTATGCGCTTGGGTCAAGATCTTTCAGCCTGAGACTAGGTTCGATCATAAAAGCCCATTGAAATTGGGTGGATCTTGTTAGAACCTTAAAGATAATTGTTAACTGCAATTTTGAAATTCTGTGGAAAATTACAGACCATTTTTTGTGAAATCTTGATGATGTTGTTTGATTTTTCTGCGGATTTTGAAGCAGGAAGATTGAACAGTCAAGGGAAGGCGATCGCGAATTTGAGAACAGGAGACTGAGGATCTTTTGCTGTCTTGCTGGGTGCAGCTTGGAGCGATTGACCAGCACCCCTGACTCTGTTCCTGGGCAATGGGCGCTGGGTAAGATGAAGGTGGGGGTAAACACTCGCATCGCATTTCGCTAGCTGCGGATTCATGGCTGAAGACGAATCAAAGTCATGGTGGCCGCTGCTAAACCTACATTTTGAGTGTGTCTCTCTGAGGTTGTTTGTGAACCGCTGGCGTTGGAGTTGGAATCCGGCTCGCTGGAAAATTGCGCCCAAGCTGTCGGCGGCTTTGTTGGCTGCGTCGCTGCTGCCAATGAGTCTGACGGCGTTTTATAACCTTCGCCAAAGCCTGTATACGGTCAAAATGGCGGAGTACAAAAATCTGGAACTGTTGGCAAAAAGTGTGGCGGCCCGACTGGATCAGTTGCTGATTGATACGCAACGGGTGGGGATTCAGATGGCCAGCGCGCGGGACATTGTGCAATTTGCAGGGTCGGTAGCGGCCAAGGAACCTCCGGAAAAACAGAACTATTGGCGAATTTTGGCGGCTGAAGCGATCGCGAATGTTCGCAATTCCAATCCTGATTATTTTTCAGTGTTTCTGCTCGATCGCACGGGACGTTGTTTGGTTTCAACGAATCCCAGCAACATTGGCAAGTCCTACGCCTTTCGCAATTACTTCCAAGAAGCGCGCCAAGGCAAACTCTACATTTCGGAATGGACGGTGGGATCCACAACGGGTCAGCCGGGGATTTTCCTTTCGGTGCCGGTGGTGGCCAAGGGCACGCGCAATTTGCTGGGCGTGGTGGTGATTAAGCTGCGATCGGAGGCGGTGGGCCGCTTGCTCACCAGCTTGAACCAAAAGGAAGGCGGCTCTGCTTTCTTGGTCGATCAAAACGGAATTGTGATTGCCCATACGGATCGGCGTTGGGTCTATCGCAGCTTGTTGCCTCTGTCGCCTGTGCAGTTGCGCACGATCGACCCGAAAGTCCAGTTTGGCCTCGATCGAATTGAAAGTTTGAATTTGCCGGTGTTGGCGCGATCGCTGCAATTGCCCTCTGCCCCCACGGCTGCATCATCGGCGGTTCCACTGCCCCCCATTACGCCCACCGCCACCCCAAACCAGTCAACGATGGAGCTGGGCCCGCCATCCTTCGGTAACATTGCCTATCGATCGCCCTTCACGGGCAAAACGGAAATCGTGGGTATGTCGGCTTTGGATATGCGGCCCTGGCGTTTGGCCATCACGGAGCCAGAGTCGGTTTTTGTCACGCCGCTGAATGCGCTGGCCCATCGCACCACGGCCAGTGTGTTTCTGGTGGGGGGAGCGGTGGCCCTGCTGGCCCTGGCCCTGGCCCGGAGTATTGTGCGGCCCTTGCACTTGCTCACCCGTGCGGCTCAGGAATTGCGGATGGGACAGTTTGACCGGGCCCATGTGGACATTCAGGGCACTGATGAGCTGGGTTTGTTGGCGGCCACCTTTAACCAAATGGTTTCCGGTTTGCGGGAGCGGGAACGGGAGCTGAATATTTTTGGGCGAATGGTGTCGCCTGTGGTGCGCGAACAACTATTGCGGGGTGGGGTGGAGCTAGGTGGGCAAACCTGCTGGGTTTCGGTGTTGTTTTCCGATATTCGGGGATTTTCGACCCTTTCCGAGCAGTTGGATCCCCAGGGGGTGGTGGAATTTTTAAATGAATATATGACGGCGATGACGGAGGCCGTTGCGCCTTGGGGCGGCTATATCAATAACTTCATTGGCGATGCGATCGTGGTGGTATTTGGCGCGCCCGTGCCCCAGCCGGATGCGGAGTGGTGTGCGGTGTCGGCGGCGTTGGCCATGCGCGATCGCCTGGCGGAGTTGAATGAACATCGGCGCGCCCGCGGCCAGACACCGATCCAAAGCGGCATTGGCATCAGCACCGGTCAGGCGGTGGCGGGTCAAATTGGCTCGCTCGATCGCCTGATTTACACCGTCATTGGGGACGCGGTGAACATTGCTGCCCGTCTGGAAACCCTGACCAAACAGTTTCCGGACTATCCCATTTTGATTAATGAAACCACCGCCAAGGCCCTGCGTAACTATCCAGAGGTGGTGCTCCATT
Organism: Limnothrix sp. FACHB-881; assembly: GCF_014698135.1. Taxonomy (NCBI): domain Bacteria; kingdom Bacillati; phylum Cyanobacteriota; class Cyanophyceae; order Pseudanabaenales; family Pseudanabaenaceae; genus Limnothrix; species Limnothrix sp. FACHB-881. The sequence goes on along the minus strand of NZ_JACJSN010000021.1, from coordinate 12,200 downwards.
CCCTCGGCCCACAGCGTTTGAAAGGTCGCCATGAGCCGGTGGAGGTTTATGCACCGATGCGGGCTGAAAGTGTGGTGAGCAGCGGCTCGGCGCGATCGATCGATTTGGCGGGCGATCTGCCCAGCGATCTGGCGGGCGATCTGACGAGCGATCGACCACAGCATCGCCAATCTGCCCCCAGTTAACCCAGGAGCACCATCCAGGTGATCGTCCACACGATTTAGACCAATTTAGACCAATAGCGGTCAGCGTTTCCCTTGCCAGAGTCGCCCCTAGACCGGGTGGCGCAAAACGCGGATCAGCGTGCCCTGGGGCGGCAGATTTTCCGGACGCAGGGTCATGGTTTCCGTGTTCAAAGTTTGGATGTCGTAGCCGCTCATCAAGTTCAAGAAGGCCTCTAGCCCATCCAGATCACATTGGCTATCGGCCGCCGCCGTGCGGTATTGGCTGGGGATCACCACCTTGGGTTGCAACGACTCGATCGCCCGTTTTGCTTCCTCAGCGTTATAGGCCTTCGCCCCGCCGCCCACCGGCACAATGGCCACATCGGGCCGCCCCATCAGAATTTTTTCTTCCACTCCCAAAGGAGCCGCAATGCCGCCCAAGTGCAGGATGGAGATGCCCCCCTGCTTCCAGCGCCAAACCACATTGTCGCCAAATCGCCGCCCCCCAAACCGATCGTGGGCGGTGCGAATGCCTTGGAATTGGTTACCGCGAAACTCAAACGTTCCTGGCTCAAACAGCAAACTGGGATTGCCCGGCAGATTGCTGACAAATCCCTCATCAAGCAGTTGGCTGCTGATGGTCACGAGGTCGGCGGTGAAATTGGGCGATCGATAACCAGCAGTACAACCCAGGGTGTTGAAAGGATTACTCAGAACCCGCAGCCCACCCCCGGTGAAGGCAAAGCAAGTGTGGCCCAAGGACTGAATCGTTAAGCCATCGGCGGCTTGGGCTGAGGTTGCACGGCTCCCGATCGCACTGGCCAGGGCGGCCCCTGCACCCATCAGGCCATATCGCAGAATTTGCCGCCGATTGATCCACCGATCCATAAAATTCCTCGCACCGTTTGAGATTGATTAGGGATTGAATTGATTAGAGACTGAGTTGATCTGAATTTGAATGGGAACTTCAGGGACGCTTTGGGAAATCGTGTTGAAAACTCCCTTTGGGAAACGCTCTGAAAACTCTTTGGATGAACTCTTTGGGTAAATTTTTGGGTAAATTTTTGGGGTGAACTTTTTGGGAACGCTTTGCGTACTCATCAAAGCGATCGAATCGACGTGATTGACCCGATCGACCGCAGAAACCAGGAGCCAGGATGCTCAGGATTCTTAGACCAAAGCGGCGGATTGGTGGAACTGGGCCACCGCCGTCAGCCAATTCGAGAGCAGTTGCTTACCGGCATTGGTCAGAATACTTTCGGGGTGAAACTGAACCCCTTCAATGTGGGGATAGTCCCGATGGCGCACGCCCATAATGGTTCCGTCAGCCACCCAAGCGGTAATTTCTAACTGTTCCGGGCAGCTTTCTCGCTCAATGACCAAACTATGATAGCGAGTCGCGGTCATGGGAGATTCAATGCCCTGAAAGACTCCCACATTGCGATGCTCGATCGGGGAGGTTTTGCCATGCATCAGTTCCGGCGCACGCACCACCTTGCCCCCAAATACTTGGCCAATACTTTGGTGACCCAAACAAACCCCAAACACCGGCAGAGTTGGCCCCAACTCCCGAATGATATCTAGGGAAATTCCCGCTTCGTCCGGTGTGCCGGGGCCGGGCGAAATGGTGATGCCATCGGGCTTCAGTTCCCGAATTTGATCTAGGGTGATCTTATCGTTGCGAAAAACCTGAATATCCCGAGCGATCGGGTGGGTTTGGCCCAACTCGCCAAAGTATTGAACGAGGTTGTAAGTGAAACTGTCGTAGTTGTCGATGACAAGGACGGTCATGGCGGGCGATCGGGAAGGGATGCAGTGCCAGAAGCGATCGGGCGATCGCCATTCTGGACCTAGGGTTTAACTATACCGGCATCGGCTTCGATCGACACGGACTCTTTGGCCAGTGGCTCCGTACACAAGGGCCCATCGCCTCCAGTGCCCAACCCTTCCGAACACCCGAGGCAATTGGTTTTCGGCCAGCCACCCACAGGCGATCCGAGATTGACATCAATGATTGGCATCCATGATTGACATCAATTTCGCGCCCCTCCTATGGCTTTAAATGCCTTGCCCAACAACCTTGGCTACTCCTTTCCCAGCGGTTCTCCTCGCCACCTTTTCAATGTCAGCGCTGACCTCCTGGCGGCCACAATTTCCCGATCAACAAACCAATCACAAACACTGCCAATTCATAGCCACCGACCAGACCCAGCAACACCAGAAAAACCGCAAAAACACCCACAGCCGGATAATCAACGGTCATCTTTTTAGATAAAAGTTGGGCGCGATACCGTTCATAGGATTGTGAATAGGCCTCCGGGGTAAGGGATAAACCCTTTTGATAATCCTGTTGGCTTACCTTCAGAAATAACTGGCTGAATCCTCCTGTCACGAGCAACAACACAATCAGCTTGGCCAAGAGCCGATTTCTAGTCGATGTTTGAAAAGTAATGGTGTTGGCGGCTGCAACCGTAACTGGATGATTGGTTGAATTGCCTGGTGGATGATTTCCTGGATGATTTGTAGGATTTTCAGGAATGTTTGCGGAAGTGTTTTTGGAAATGTTTCCGGGAGTATTTTCGGGCTGAGTATCTGCGTTGGAACGGTCATTCGTCATCGATCGATCCCCCCATCTTGATTCAACTGAGCGGTGAGCGGCTGAGTCATCCTCTACGGTTATCCCCTGGCCGCACAAAATTGGCCAAGCTTTTTAGAATGGGAGATGGTTCCCGCTCATCCCTGCCTCCCTGAAACAGTGCTATGACCCTTGCCCTGCCTAATCCTCAGCCCCGATCGCCCATTCCCGATCACCCGCCAGTTATTCAACTCTCCGAGATTTACAAAATCTATGGCAGCGACAACACTGAGGTACGCGCCTTGAATGGGGTCAACTTGGTGGTGGAAAGTGGTGAATATTGCTCAATTATGGGCGCATCGGGTTCCGGCAAATCCACCATGATGAACGTGATTGGTTGCCTCGATCGCCCCAGCTCCGGGCGCTATCAGCTCGATGGCATTGACGTGGCCGAATTGAACGAAAAAGACCTAGCCACGGTGCGCAATCGCAAGCTGGGGTTTGTGTTTCAGCAATTTCACCTGCTGCCCCAACTGAGCGCCCTGGAAAATGTCATGTTGCCGATGGTCTATGCGGGTGTGCCCAGCGGGGAGCGACGACAGCGGGCCCTGGACGCTTTGGGCCGCGTGGGTTTGGGGAATCGGGTGAATAATCGACCCAACCAACTGTCTGGGGGGCAGCAACAGCGGGTGGCCATTGCGCGCGCGATTGTGAACCGTCCGATCGTGCTGTTGGCCGACGAACCAACCGGCGCATTGGACACCAAAACCACCCAAGAAGTGCTGGATATTTTTGAAGAATTAAACCAGAGCGGCATGACTGTGGTGATGGTGACCCACGAACCGGAGGTGGCCCGTCGGACTCATCGTGTGGTTTGGTTTCGGGATGGGCAGGTTTTGCACGATCGCCTCCATCCCGAAGATTTAGGACAAGTGACCGCCGTTGCTTAAAGGGCTGGATCCATCAGCGATCGTGGCGATTCATTCTATCAAGAAAGCCAAAGAAATCGACCTTCCCTAAATCTGGGGCTGAGGTTCCTCAAAAAGCTTTAGCCAAACTGCCAGTTCTGGAGGAATTTCGCGTCGTTTGCGAGTTTCTTGGTCAATGCAAACATGGCGCGTGAATGCCTGAGCCGTGTGGAAATCCCGCTGCGATCCTTCAAAAAAGAATTCATATTCACATCGAAATTCGCTTTCTTGGATGGCATAAACCCGCATCACAATTTCCAGGCGATCGCCACAGGACATGGGCTGAAAAAATTTCGCTCCCGTTTCCACAATTGGCATTACCCAAGGCTGCGATCGGCTGAAAAAATGTTTGGCATTAACCCCTGAAGCCATCAGCGAGGTTTCATAGACTTCGTGGGCCCATTCCAATAGCCGCGAAAAATACATCACCCCTGCGGCATCGGTTTCGCCAAAGCGAACGGTACGATGATAGGTAAAAGCCATGAATGATAATTTGAATTGATTAACATGAATAATAAATTGAATTGATTAAATTAAACGTCAGTCTGAGTGGCTGCGGGATGGCTAATATTTAAGGGTGCGATCGCTGGGAGACTCGAATGGCTCGATCGGGGTGGCGGTTGGCGGTCATGGAATTCACTCCGGCTTTAACTGGCGAGGAAATTGATTGAGCCAAGGGAATAGCCGCTGGGGAACAACAACTTCGGTGCGATCGCGCCCTTGTCCCTCATCGTATCGGCACTTTAGCGGCTTTAGGGTTTGTTGGGAGTTGACATTCCGTGGGTTTAGTATTGCTCAACTCACAGACTGCTACAAACTATCGAAAATCAGATTTTGAAGAAAGCATAAGATATCTATCATTGCTTGAAACTGCATGATACGGTATTCAGAGTTAGCACTTCAAAAGTGTGTTTAGAAATGCAGGCAAGTAAGCATGAATGAACTGCCAGAGCAAGACGCTGAAGATCTATATTCTCAATATCTACAGCAACAGCCGGTAGAAACGCAACAGGAAGGAGATGATCTAAAAGAATACCTTCTTGAAATAGAAGAACGATTGGATAAATTGGAAAATCAATTTGAAAAACTAGAAAATATAGTCAGGAAGATTGCTAGCAAGTTGAAATAGTTCTTGTGAAGCAATTCATGATTTTGCGGGACAAGTATTGCCTAACTAGTAGGGTGGGCAATGTACACCTACAGTCCATACTGAAGCAGTTTGATCATGTTTCGGGAACGGGTGATTATTGTCTTGAGGGTGATTGCTGCCCTGTTTGACCGATACCCTATTGTTACCCTACGATAAAACGCCGACCAGAATTGGCAATAGTGCCTCTAAATCGGCTGGGACTCGATATAGGTTTAAGTCTTGAATAACCTGGCTATTAACTCTATCGAACAAACCAAATTGCCAAATTGTTCCCGTTGAAACAGCTCCATAGAGCAGCGGTGCATCCGACTCTAGCCACCGATCGAGCGCAATCATCTCGATCGCCAATTGCAAGAATCCTCGCTCCAAATCTTCATTTTTCGCTTCAATCACCAAGAATCTCGTCTGAGTTTCTAATAAATAATCTAGCGATCCTTTGAGTTGTGGACTCACTGCGATCGGGTACTCCACATTTAATGTCGCTTCGGTATAGTGCAACACCTCCATCAATACCGGCGCAATCAAAAATTCCCGCCGGGCCATTTCGCTATTCAAGCTGATGCGCGGCAGGCTTTCTAGGATGCGTGACTTTAAATCCCCCAGGCGATCGAGTTCTCCTGAATAGCAAGGAAGCGTTAGCAGTTGTCGATCGAGCGCAACATTGAAATAGCTCAAGATATCTTGGGGCGCAAAGTTGAGCTTGAAATAATCCGCAAAGCTGTAGGCGCGATCGGGCTGAATAATTGGCAGTTTGGGCATAGTATTGGGCGATTTGCTATGAAGTACTGACTTCAGGATAGCCAGTCAAGACCGTAATGGTCGCCAGTATTCCCAACGGTTTACGTTGAAGAACAAGCCGTAGTCGATCGCCTTGCTAGCCATCGCTGAAATGATTCTGGACTTTCAGAAGATTTTTTGCCCGGCAACAGACCCGCAACGCCAATATCTTCATCGAGTTCTGGCCAGTGAATGCCAAAACCTGCACCGCTGATTTGAAAATTTTGGCGCTCTGCTTCTGTGCCGTGAACCAAGCGAGGATACCAGGCGATCGGAACCGATAGAACTCGCCCATCCTCTAACTCCAAAATCAAGTAATCGTCATTGAGATTTACTCCCATAATTCGCTTCGACATCATAGAATTTTATACAATGGATAGGCCGTATAAAATTGCAAGCTAATGACGTTCCAGGAATTACAAACCCAAGTTCTTCAACTGTCACTGGATCATCGGTGGCAACTCGTACAGCTCTTGCTGGAGTCCTTGAAACAGGAAACCCGATCGCCTTTCAAGCAATCTAGTTTGTCACGATTGAGAGGGATCGCTAAATTGCCAGAGCTTAATGTAACTGCTGATTCTGGAAGTTATACAAATTACTTAGCTCAAAAATATCAGTAATGTCTGATTATTCATCCTGACTTGGCAACAAGTTGATTAGCATACTGAGTAACTGAGGAATATTGCGTTCAATGACTTGCCAAACAATATCTAAATCAATTCGATCATATTGATGAGCAACGATGTCTCGCATTCCAGCCATATCATCCCACGGCACTTCTGGATGTTGTGCTCGAAACTCACGAGATAATCGTTTTGTTGCCTCTCCCATGATTGCAATCTGGTACAGAATTGCAGATTGTGTTCGCAAATCTGACTCTAACTGATCACGATCAAGTCCTTGAGCAAACCGTAAAATCAATTGCCCTGCTTGGACAATATCAATCAGTGATGCACTATCCCGCGACATAAGCAACTTGGGCTGTTTCTAGAATTTCTTTTCGGCGAATCCAGTTATGGCTTTGCTCAATCGATTTTTTAGTCAACAAATCAACCTCGCGTCCTAGCAATGTCTGCAGTTCACGCTTCATCTGAACCAGTTCTAAAATTCCCCAAGTTGAACTGTCCTCAAAACTGACCATGACATCAATGTCACTATCTGGTCGAAAGTCGTCTCGCAGCACAGACCCAAAAAACGAAAACTCTTGAATCTGCCATTTTTGGCAAAAGGCGATCAGTGCCTGCTGAGGAATATGAATCTTCAACGGCTGCTTCAACATACCTTTGTCGTGCCGATGGCTTGAGGGTTCAGCGATATAGTCCGTTATACCAGCTCCTCGATTCAACCATTCGTTGGCATCCGGCTTAACCATTGCAGGCTGAATTAAAAGGTCTGCCCGTTCACGCAGCGCGATCGATTTGGACGATCGCCCCGTGGGCCCTTGCTGTCGCTTTAAGCACCGTGCACCGGACTTCCTAGAATGGAAGATAAGCACCGGAACGCTTTGAGAGGCTCGCACACCGTGGTTGCAACTGTCCCCAATCCTTACGAAGACCGCACCCAGTCGATCGCCCGTGAACTGATTCAAGCCACCCAAACCAAAAAAGGCTTCCTGGCCCAAATGCGCGACCAGATGAAGCTCGATGACAAGCTGATGGATTGGACGATGAGCAATCCCGGCTTGAAAGTGCAATTGTTTCGGTTCATCGACTGCCTGCCCGCGTTGCAATCGAACCCCGAAATTGCGGCTCACCTGCGGGAATATTTGACCACGGAAGAGGTGGAGCTGCCCGACTTGCTGAAGGGGTTGCTGAATTTTTCCGATCCCGGTTCGATGCCTGGCCAGGTGGCGGCGACGACGGTGAGTACGGCCGTGAAGACGTTGGCGCAAAAGTACATTTCTGGGGAGACGATCGACCAGGCGATTCGGACGATCGAGCGGTTGCGGAAGGACAAAATGGCCTTCACCGTCGATTTGCTTGGCGAGGCGGTGATCACGGAGGTGGAGGCCCAGCAGTACCTCGATCGCTACCTGGATTTGATGGAACAGTTGGCGACGGCGGCCCAGCGCTGGCCGACGATCGCCCAGATCGACGAGGCGGACGGTCAGCCCTTGCCCAAGGTGCAAGTGTCCGTGAAGCTGACGGCGTTCTATTCCCAGTTCGACCCGTTGGATGTGGCGGGATCGCAAGCGAAAACGGCCGATCGGGCGCGGGTGTTGCTGCGGCGGGCCAAGGAATTGGGCGCGGCGGTGCACTTCGACATGGAGCAATACAAATATAAGGATGCGACGCTGGCGGCGTTGAAAGCGGTGTTGATGGAGCCGGAGTTCCGCGATCGCACCGATATTGGCCTGACGTTGCAAGCCTATTTGCGCGATTCCTATCAGGATTTGCAGGGCGTGGTGGCCTGGGCCAAGGAGCGCGGCACACCCGTGACCGTGCGGCTGGTGAAGGGAGCCTATTGGGATCAGGAAACGATCCAATCGGTGCAAAAGGATTGGCCCCAGCCGGTGTTTAACGACAAGGCGGCGACCGATGCCAACTACGAAGCGATGACCCAACTGCTGCTGGAGAGCCATGCTCACTTGTATGCGGCGCTGGGAACCCACAACGCCCGATCGGCTGCGAAGGCGATCGCCGTGGCGGAAAAGGTGGGCGCACCCCGGCGGAATTTTGAGCTGCAAGTGCTGTACGGCATGGCGGACAAACTGGGCAAAACCTTGGCGGACAAGGGCTATCGGGTGCGGGTCTATTGCCCCTACGGCGACTTGATCCCCGGCATGGCCTACCTGATTCGGCGGCTGCTGGAGAACACGGCCAATTCGTCGTTTTTGCGCCAAAGTAGCCTCGGGGAGCGGGAACTGAACGAACTGGCCGCCGCGCCGCAGCCGAATGATGCGGCCTATGAAACGGCGGTTCCCTTTGCGAATGCGCCGGATACGGACTATTCGCGGCCCCAGTTGCGCGATCCGGCCCTGGCGGCGATCGCCCAGGTGCGATCGCAGTTGGGTCAGCTTTACCGGCCGCTGATTGCCGGTCGGCGGGTGGAAACCACCGAAACGATCGCCTCGGAAAATCCCTCGAAGCCCCAGGAGCTGATCGGCAAGGTTGGCCTAGCCAGCATTGAGCAGGCCGACGAGGCGATCGCGGCGGCCAAGGCGGCCTTCCCAGCCTGGAAAGCCACACCGGCTAAGGAACGGGCGGCGATCCTGCGGAAGGCGGCTGACCTGATGGAAGCGCGGCGGGCGGAGTTATCCGCTTGGGTGTGCTTAGAGGTGGGCAAAGCCTTGCGCCAAGCCGATCCCGAAGTGTCCGAGGCGATCGACTTTTGCCGCTACTACGCCGACGAAATGGAGCGGCTGGAGGCGGGCACGGCCTACGACTACCCCGGCGAAACCAACCGCTACCACTACCAACCGAAGGGAATCACGTTGGTGATTTCGCCCTGGAATTTCCCCCTGGCGATCCCGGTGGGCATGACTGTGGCTTCGCTGGTGACGGGCAATTGCACGATCCTGAAACCCGCCGAAACCTCCTCGGTGATCGCCGCCAAATTCATTGAAATTCTGGTGGAAGCGGGGATTCCCGATGGTGTGCTGCAATACGTTCCGGCGCGCGGCTCGACGGCGGGGGCGCACATGGTCAAGCACCCGGATGTGCATACGATCGTCTTCACCGGCTCCCAGGAAGTGGGCTGCTGGATCTACGCCAACGCGGCGATTTTGCAACCGGGTCAGAAGCACCTGAAGCGGGTGATCGCGGAGATGGGCGGCAAAAATGCGATCGTCGTGGATGAGAGCGCCGACCTGGATCAGGCGGTGCAGGGCGTGGTGGATTCGGCCTTTGGCTACAGCGGCCAAAAATGCTCCGCTTGCTCCCGGGCGATCGTGCTTGCGCCGATTTACGAGGCGTTTGTGGAGCGGCTGGTGGAGGCGGTCAAGTCCCTAAACATTGGCCCGGCAGATGATCCGAGCGTCAAGGTGGGACCAGTGATTGATGGCACGTCCCAGGCTCGGATCCGCGACTACATCGCCAAGGGCAAGGCGGAATCGACGCTGGCGATCGAGTTGCCGGCTCCCGAGGGTGGCTACTTTGTGGGGCCGACGGTGTTCCGCGATGTGCCCCCGACGGCGGCGATCGCCCAGGAGGAAATCTTTGGGCCGGTGCTGGCGGTGATCAAGGCGGAGACGTTTGAGCAGGCGCTGGCGATCGCCAACGGGACGCAATTCGCTCTCACGGGGGGTCTCTATTCGCGCACGCCGTCACACATCGATCGGGCGACCCGGGAGTTCGAGGTGGGTAACTTATATATCAACCGGAACATTACGGGGGCGATCGTGGCGCGGCAACCGTTCGGCGGGTTCAAGCTCTCGGGGGTTGGCTCGAAGGCGGGCGGCCCGGACTATCTGTTGCAATTCCTGGAGCCGCGTGTGGTGACGGAAAACGTTCAGCGCCAAGGCTTTGCGCCAGTCGAGGGGTTTGAATAGGGGCGATCAGTAGGTATCAAGTGAGGGTGCGCGGCCGCAGTGCGATCGGTCGTGCATTCTCGTTGAATTTCAAGGTAGAATATCGCTTAAGACTTCAATTTTGATTGAGAAAGCCTTGCTCAGAAGCCATAGTATATTAAGCAGCTATACGGATTTGAACGTTAACAGTCTTAAGGTAATCTTTCTTGAAAAACTATTAACCCTGATAATAGAAACCAACAAGTTCTAAGTCCTCCATGAAAACTGAGTAACAAAAGATGAATCAATTAGAACAATTGGAAGATGAAATTTTAAAAGGAAGAAACAGTTTGTCCGCTGAAAGACTCGATATGTCATTCGGCGAACTAATGAGTATGTATTCAAATAATGAGCTAGTAATCGATCCGGAATTTCAGCGTCTGTTTAGATGGGATATAGATCAAAGAACCCGATTTATTGAGTCACTGCTCTTAGGGATACCCATCCCTTCAATTTTTGTTGCGGAAGACTCCAATGGAAAATGGGAAATCGTGGATGGATTGCAAAGGCTTTCCACAATACTTTCATTTTTTGGAATGCTCAAACATACTCCTGATAAAAATGACTGGGCTTTGGAACGCGGGGATGTTATATCGTCTCTGCGCGGATTCAAGGTATCTGATTTACCAATCAAATATCAATTAAATATTAAGCGCTCGGTTTGCCGGATCGAAGTCGTCAAATGGGACAGCAATTATGATATGAGGTATGAACTTTTTAAGCGACTAAATACTGGCGGTACCCCTCTCACTGATCAAGAGATTCGGAATTGTATATTTAGAGGAATCTCTATTGAATTTACCAATCTAATCAAAGATCTAGCGTCGAATCAACTGTTTGTTGATTTGATTCAACCGACGCAAAAGCAAAAAGATGAGCTTTACCTCGATGAACTTGTTTTACGATTTTTTTCCCTATATCAGAATTACAGCAAGGTAGACAAAAAGCTATCTGAGCATATGACCGAGTACATGAAACTTGCTACTGAAGGTAAAGTTGACTATCAATACAAAACTGAAATTTTCAACCGAGTTGTAACTACTGTATCGAAAGGAGGCAGATCTACTCTGAGTGGTAAGAACGGGCAGCTTTCCACTAGTCTTTATGATGGTATATTTAGTGGGGTGGCTGAGAATCTTGAGTATTACGAGAATTGTGATATTGAGGAGCTTGTCAGTAAGATCGAAAAGATCAAGGAAGATGAAGAGTTTAAAAAAGTTTCAGGAGCATCATCAAACTATAAAGAGAGAGTTAAAAAGCGTATTCGTCGTGCTTTAGAAATATTTGCTCCTGATGAATAATTTAGAGTCACTTCTATTAGCAGAAATTGATACTCTACAAAGTAAGATGTACAAGTGCAAAACGATACATCTTCGGTACTCAATGACTAATGATCATATAGACTTCTTGCGTAGGTATTCCATACTTGGAATATATGCAGAATGGGAAGGTTTCCTGAAAAAATCCATTACATTATATTTACAGGAAATAAATAGAGAAAAGCTAAGTTTTTCCTCATTAAATGAGAATTATATTTCTTACCAAACTGACAATTTTATAAAATTTAAGCAACCTAAGACAAATTTTAAAACAATCACCAAACTGTCTAACGATTTATATAAGATGTATCAAGAGCCGGTGATATTCAACACAAGCGTAAACACCGAATCAAATGCTAATTTGTCGATCGCAAATTCTATCCTAGAAAAGCTGTGCCTTGAGCCATTGGATGAGAAGAGTTATAAAATTCCATTAGACAGATTATTGCGATTCAGGAATGCGATAGCTCATGGAGAAGAAGGGATTCCAGTAACACAAAAAGATGTTGATAGTTTCACCTTACTCGTTCAAAACTTAGCTATTGACATTGTTTCGGCTATTAGCAAAGGCTATCAAGATAAAGTTTATCTAGCCCGTAGCAGTTCAAAATGACGGTAGTGAATCAGATTAATGTGGGATAGGTAGCAATGTCATGCCAAGTCCATGCCCTAGTCGCTAATCCCGCTCGTTCAGCAGCCGTGGTTTTGAAACGACTATGCTGCCAAATCCAGTTGAAATA
>NZ_JACJSN010000020.1:0-83521 GCF_014698135.1 Limnothrix sp. FACHB-881 | reverse complement strand
ACGAGCCAAGCTCCAAGGCTTGAGGGTGCGTCCAGAGTCTCTACCGGATGGGAGATGGTCGATTATGCCTGAGCTTAACCTTCCTTCTCCACCGCCTTCCACATACAAGGGTGGGCAGTGCCCACCGAGCCGTTGCTTCATGGTATCTGTGATATGGTGTGCCAATTATTTTAGGTAAAGGCTGTATCAAGCGAATATCAGAATTAGACTTGAAACTCAGCCTCAAGTAACTGTGTGATCTTGTTGTGACTTTGCAATCAATTCTCAAATAAAAAAGATAAACCCTGATGACTGTCAGACTTTCTTGAGCATCCAAATAGGCATGGTGTCCAAAATTTCTGCCATTTTTGCAATTACTCACAGCGCCAGAAATGATTGATCAATGCCATCGATCCTTTGGATTACAAGTTTATGGCCTGCTTTTTTCACTGATGTACAGAGCGAAAACCACACTCCCAAAAATCAGTCAAGCGCCTTTAGGCCGTTTCAGCACTCGTGTCAGCGCTATGAATTCGATGGCGCTGATGTTGACGTAGTTTCAACATCAGATCGGGAGGCAACTTGGCAGACTTCCAATAGGCATCCTGGAAATTGGACTCGGCTAACTTTGCCATATGCAGGTCGGCCCCGGCAAAATTGGCTCCCAAAATATTTGCTTCTTGTAAGTTCACTCCCACCAACGATGCGCCCACAAAATCAGCCCCCAAAGCGCAGAGTCGATGAAGATTAGCGCCATCAAAGGTCGCCCCGGTGAAGACCGCTTCGATCGAGTTAGTGGCTGATAAATTGGCTCCGGTAAAGTTGGCCCCGATCGCCCTGACCCAAGTGAGGCTAGCTCGACTGAGATTCACCCCAATCAAATCCACCCCAATCAAGTTTGCACCGTTCAGATTGGCTTCACTCAAGTTGGCACGGGTTAGGTTAGCCAACACCAAATTGGCTTCGCTCAAATTAATTCCCGGTAGCTCAGCCGCAATCAGATTAACTTCACTGAGATCTGCACCTCGAAAATTCCGTTCTCCTAAGCGATAGCGCCCCAACAGTTCATCTGCATCCATGACGTTATTCACCCCATTGACTTCACTTGGCTTGGGAATGAGCCAAATCGATCGCCCCTTGTCGTCACAAAGGGCTGTTACTGCTCAATATGACTGAATTATGACGAAGTATTGTCATCAATTCTGGGCAATCGACAATCTCACTGCTTCCCTCTATTCTGTTCAGAATAACGATGAGTAGAAACAAGTTGGCTTAATTATCGATTGATTTAGTTTTTATTCCCTTCCAGTCAATCTATCTTTACAAGCAGTTTGAGGGTGAATTCTGAAACCGCATGGGTGAAAGCTGCCGTGGATTCATAGGGCAAAACATTCCGTCCTGGAAGTTTGTAGCCTTCACCTTGGGGAAGGTTTTCAAGGTAAAGATTGAGACGCTGATCGGGACTTTCCTGCTTGCCGCTTTTGCTGATGCTAGAAGCGGTTTCCCCAAACAAGGCTAAGGTTGGGTAGGGAATTTTGCGAATTTTTTCGGCATAGCCCTTCTGCCAAAACCGAGCCAGAAACGCAAAAACCGCATGGCGACTGGCCGGATCCGCAGCCCCTTGATCCAGCATGGAAAGCCATTCTTCGTCAATATCTGGCAAGGCAGCAAAAAGCTGTTTTGCCGAAAAAGAACTCAAAAATTGCCGCCGCTTCGCATATTGAAAAAAAGCAGCCCCGATCCAAGAGTCAAACAGCCCATTCCAGAGCAATTTCTGTTGCCACTTTGGCGCAACTTCGGCCATCACTTGCCAAGCAGGCGGCCCCGAGAGAATCAGGCCGCGAATGTCGATCGCCCCGTTGGCATTGTTGGCATGGGTCGATCGCTCCACCATCTCGAGCGCCACGGGAAACAACGCCCCTTGCACCACCAAAATCACCGGCCGCTGCACCACTGTTTGCACAAAATGCAGCAGTTGATCGGCCCAATCTTCTGGATAAAGGGCGTAACGAGGCTTGGCCGCATCCCCACAGCCCAACAGATCTGGATTAAAGATGGCTAAGGCACTGCCCGATCGCTCCCAAGCATTAATGAACCGCGTCCAAAAGTGTCGCGATAGGCCAACCCCGATCGGGTGAATTAATAACAAAACTGGCTGATTCGGCTGGGCTGTTCCCCACTGATCATAGCTACAGCGATAGCCTTGCCAATCATAAAATTGAGTGGCGCGATCAGTCGATTTTTGCAGATTAGTCATGGTAATTGCTCGCAAATAATGGCTAAATTCAGGTGTCTATTTTGGCTTTTCAGATATCTTCCGAAATTGCCTCATGAACTCGAGTTTTAAAACTGGCTCATGAACTTGAGTTTTGAAATTGGCTCATGAACTTGAGCTTTGAAATTGAGTTTTGAAATTGGGTTCAAAGATGGGGCGAAGGGTGAATGCAACAGCGGTGATTTCTTAACTGGACTCCGAAGACTTTGGATCCGGATCACAGCGAATTTCTACCATGAATCCGTCAGGGTCGTAAAAGTAAACACCGCGACCAGTGGGGCGAGTGACGGGGCCATGGGCGATCGCCACTTGGTGCTGCTGAAGGACGACAAGGGCGCGATCGAACGCTTCGGGAGCAATATCAAAGGCCAAATGATTGGCGCGGGTAAATTGCTGATCCGGATCCGGGTGCGGCGGCTGTAGGTCTGGCTCCCAAAACAAATCCAAAATCAAGCCATCGGGGAGCAAAAAGTTGGCAACCTTGCCTGCCGCCACCAGGGATTTGAGGGTGCTGGGAACCCGATCGCCCGTTAACTCCTCCAGACCCAACAGGCCGCCGTAAAAGCGACGGGCGGCCGCCATGTCCTTGACGTTGAGGGCGATGTGGTGAACCTTGCGCAGGGTGGCTGGTCCCAATCCAACGGACGTTGACGGGGCGGATGCCAACCCACAAGGCAAAGGAGACAAAGATGGCGAATCAACTTCCGGGGTCACTTCCGGGGTCACTTCCGGCGCGATCGCTTCAGGGTTCACCACTCGATCGACTGCTGTTTCCATCGCTCCATGCTTTCCCAACGCTTCGTGCCTTTCAGGTTAACAGGGCGATCGGGTGGGTGTCGTTGCCGTAAATTTGCGGAGAAAGGTGCTGAGAACCGGCGCATGAGTCACAGACCAGAGGTGAAGGGCAGGATCGATCGCGCCGTTCCAAACATCCTCTTAGAATGGGACAGCGAGTGCTGCCCTTGGTCATCCAATCGCTGCGTTTTGCCGCGTTGAAATGTTTGCCGCGTTGAAATGACTATGCTCAACGCCAAAGCGGTCTGGAGCAATCCCAGAGCCATACCCGGAGCTATTCCAGAGCTATTGCTGTATTTTTTTGATCTCAACTGATCCCAATTGATTTCAACATTGTTTTCAACTCGCGTCCCAATTGATTCCAACTCGCGATCGCCTAAGTATGTCTGAATCCAACGCAACCCCATCCGCTGTCCAGTCGCCCGACTTGTCCCCGATCGCCCCTGGGGAAACCACCGCTGGCTCGCTGCCCGATTCGGAGGTGATCGAACTGCCGCCGGATTTTGTGTTGCCCACGGGTTTGGCGGCCATCTCAATTCTGTTTTTGGCTTGGAACTTGTTGGCGGCGTTGGCGCTGGCGGCGTTTTCGGCGTTTTTGACCCTGCAAGCGGCCACCCTGCGGCTGTTGTTCACGGCAACGGCTTTGGACATTTACCGGGGCGACAAGCTGATTCGGCGCTTTCCTTACCAGGATTGGGAAAACTGGGATATCTTTTGGTACTACCTACCGACCCTGTTCTATTTCAAGGAAGTGAAGAGCTTGCATTTCCTGCCCATTTTGTTTGACCCCAAGCTCTTGCGGGCCTGCTTGGAAGCGAAACAACTACCTAAGCGCCGCGCTTGGCAATAGGGCCGCTGGGGCACGATCGAGCGCTCGGGAAATTTCTGAGGGCGATCGAGCGGGAGCGATGGGATTGGCGAGATCGGTCACTTTCGGGAAACCCGACCGAAAATCGGGTGGGGTTACGAATCATAATCGTTCAAGGAACTGGGATGATGGCGGCCAAGGTTTAAACGCTCAGTGTTGTTCCGCTTGAGCGTTCCACTGTTTGCAATCTAGTGCTTGAAATGTCTGATATTGCTGATCTGTCCGAATCGATCGATCGCCCCTCGGAAACCAACTGGGACGATGAACCGTTGCCCACCCCTGCCCCATCGCCTCAGGTGGGAGAAGCGGCGACGGCCGGAACACCGGTCAGCTCGGTGGATCGATCGAGCACAGCAGCGCTGACAGCCACAGGGGAATCGATCGCCGATTTCGCCGACTCGGTTCCCGAGGCTTCCCCCGCTCCCGAACCGGCAGCAACACCGGAAACGATCGATGCACAATCCCCGATCGACAGCTCCCCGGTGGCTCCGGCCCCGATCGTTGCGTCCCCAGAGTCGGCAGCACCTCCGGTGGCCGATTCCGTAACGGAAGTTAGCGATTTCGATCGGGCAACGCCATCTGATCGAGCAACGCCAGCAGCCACTTTAGGTGCAGATCCCGACCCAGATCCCCACCTCAGTTCGAATCCAAATCAAAATCTAGACCCCGAGCTAGATGCAAATACCAATTCAGCCAACCAAGCCTTGGCCGATCGCGTGGCCGATCTCCAAGAGCAACGCGATCAACTGCTGGCGGAAATTGCCCAAGCCCGTCGCGACCTCAGCCGCATTCTCAGCTTGGGAACTGCCGAGCTGGAACAGCGCCGCCAAAACCTGACCGCCAGCATTGAGCAACTGGAGCGCCGTCAGGAACGAATTCGCCAGGAAATGAAAAGCACGTTTGCCGGTGCATCCCAAAACGTTGCCGCCAGGGTTCAGGGTTTCAAGGACTACCTGGTGGGTAGTTTGCAAGAGTTGGTGGCCGCCGCTGAGGAATTATCCTTTGCGCCGCCGCCCGCCCCAACTCCGGCCCCGGCTCCGGAGCGATCGGCCCCCCCACCGCCCACCGCGATCGAGGGACAATTTCAGGGCGATCGCCGCAAAATTGAGCAAATCCTAGAGCGATATCGCACCCGACCGGACTATTACGGCCCCCCGTGGCGTTTGCGGCGCACCTTTGAGCAGGTTCACGCCGATCGGGTCAGTCAGTGGTTTTTTGACCTCAGTGGTCGAGGGGCCCTGCGCACCATGGGCAGCCGTCTACAAAACATCCTGGTGGTTTCCGCCACCATCTCCGTGCTGCGGGCCATCCATGGCGATCGACTCCGAACGCTGATTCTGATCGACAGTCCTGAGCGGCTGGGCGACTGGCGGCGCGGCCTGCAAGACTCCCTGGGCATTTCCCGTGCCGACTTTGGGGCCGAACAGGGCGTAATGTTATTTGAGTCCCCAGACCCCTTGGCTCAGCGGGCCGATCGAATCCAGCGGGGCGGCGGTGTGCCGTTCATTGTGGTGGATGAGTCTGATGGCCGCATTAGCCTTTCGTTGTTGCAGTTTCCCCTATGGCTGGCAATTGCGCCGGATCCCCGCATTGCGCCCCCCAGCGGCCTCGGCGGCAGCAGTTATGGCTACTACTAACGATGATCTGGCCTACACTGCTGGTCAGCATGGAGTGGCCACTGTGAATGAACTGTCAGGGCTAATCCAAGCGATCGAGGGCTAAAGCCCCATGGCGATCAAGCAACGAGAGTGGCAAAATTCGTAAAAATCCTTGAAGCTTCAAGCCATCCAGCCCATTGATGGCTAGCATGTCCAAGTAAGTGCAACCAGTTCATTGCAACTGGGCGCTGTATTTCGGTGTGGTGCAACCTATGGTGAAGCTGAAAATCGTTCAACCCACGATCTTCAAAAGCCGGCCAGTCTCGTCGAGTGAACTGCCAACCGCAGAAAAACTCTCGGTTGCCCCCCGCGAACTCACGGTAAAGGCGGCGGTCTTGGAAGGGAATCATTATCGGGTGACCCTGATTGAGCCGATCGGGAATCGCCAAGAGTGGTTCATCTTTAAGGATCATTTGGAAATTGCCGCCGTCCCCACCCTGGTTGTCAAGAGCGAAACCGTTTTTAAAACCCGCGTGGCCCTGTCTTCAGCCCTGAGCAGTGCAGAGAAGTTGAGCGTGGCTCGGGGTGAATTTCCCCTTGAAAGCTACGAAGAAGCGCCCGATTCCCACCTGAGCGTGGTGTTGATGCAGCCCCTGCGCGATCGCAAAAATTGGGTCGTGTTTAAGGGGCACATCGAGCTATTGAACGTGCCGCCCTACCCGCCGCCAAAGGACGCAACTAATTTTCCGCCCCTGCCCAAGATTCGGGTCAAAGTGCCCACCATCTTTAAGCAGCGCCCCGTCTCTTCCGCAGAACTCAAGGATGATGAAGAGGTGTCCGTATCGCCGGGCGATTTTCGGATTCGGGCCATCAGTCGATCGGGCAGTCACTATCAGGTGCAGCTCAGTGAACCGGTGGGCGATCGCCAAACTTGGTTTGTGTTTGCCGGCCACGTGGACTTAATCGATGCCGATCAACTGCTCTCGGCCAGTTCGGCTCCTAGCCCTGCCCCGGCTCCCACGCCTAGCCCCGCGCCAACCCCGACTCCTGCCCCCGCCCCAAGACCTGCCCCGACCCCTGCCCCGACTCCTGCGCCCAGCCCTAGCCCCGCGCCTTCCCGCGGCCCCGCTATTCGGATCCCTGGCTATGGTGTGGTGGGAACCCGTGATCCAATTGTTCCCAATGGCTCCTTTTTTTGGGGAGAAGCCACTAAGGAGGGCACCAGAATCCCTGAATCGGAAGAAATTGCCCGCAACATTGTGCGAATGGCTCAACAGATGCAGCGAATTCGCACCAAGTTGGGCGATCGCGCCATCACCATCACCAGTTGGTATCGACCGCCAGCGGTGAACCGGGCTGTGGGCGGCGCTTCCAACTCAACCCACATGCGAGGCCATGGGGTGGATTTTGTGGTGGAGGGTCTTTCGCCCCAAGCGGTGCAGCGGATTCTGGATCCTTGGTGGGAAGGGGGCCTGGGGTATGGCTCCACCTTCACCCATGTGGATAACCGGGGGTATCGGGCCCGGTGGAATTACGGCAATTAATGCCTGAGACAGGTAATCCCATCTAGCGCCTAAGCGGGTGTCTGAGAAGTAACTTGAGAGGCCTGCAAAGCACGAGTCGTCGTGGAGCAAGGGGCTGAAGCCCCTTGTCTTTGTTGATCGATGACAGTTGATCGATGAAACTTGCTCTGGCTCCTCACATCTGGTTCCTGAGACCTGGCTTCTAAAAAAGTGCTTCCCTCCGATCGATCAGGGGGAAGCGCTTTTGTTGCCAATTTCTTCAGCAAATTTTGGCAGCACGGTTCAGCAAATTGCAGCCCGATCGCCTAGCGGGAGGCAACAGTTTGCGCCAAGGCCACCCGCATTCGATCGACAGTACGCGCATTTTCCGCCGGGCTGCCCACGGTAATACGCAATCCGCCTCCTGTGTGACGAATCAGGGTTCCCTGCTGCTTAAGCTGCTGCACCAAATGAGCCATGGCTTCGTCGGTGTTGGCGGCTCCCTTCAAGCGAGCGTAAAGAAAATTCGCTTGGCTGTCCCACAGTTCCAGTCCTGGCAGGGCCCGTAACTGCTGGAGCAATCGATCGCGCTCCGTCAAAATTTCTGGGACGATCGCCAACAGGTCTCGGCGGTGGGCCAATGCGGCGAGGGCGGCCGCTTGGGTAAAGCTGGGCAGGTTGTAGGGTAGGCGTACCTTTTCCAGAATGGCGGACAACTCGGGATTGGCGATCGCGTAACCCACCCGATGGGCCGCCAATCGAAACGCCTTCGAGAACGTCCGCAACACCACCCAGTTGGGCCGCGCTTGCAGTTCGCCCACCACGGTGCGACGACTGAATTCAAAATAGGCTTCGTCAATCACCACCAAAATATTGGGTGGCAGTCCCCGCAACCAGTTGAGTTCCGCCGTCGTCAGGGCGTTGGCGGTGGGGGAGTTGGGATGCACCATCCACACCACTCGCACGGGCGAGGGGGTCAGTTGCGCTTGGGCAATGACCTGACGCGCGGCATCCAGATCAATTTCAAAGGTTTTGGGCGATCGGCCCACCCGTTCCACCGGAATTCCCAGGGTTTGGGCCAAAATCCCATACATGCCAAAGGTGGGCTGGGCCACCAACACGCGACCACGACCGCCCACACAGGTGGCAATCAGGATCGATCGAATTAATTCATCCGAGCCATTCCCCACGGAAATTTGCCCAGGGGCGATCGCCTCCGCCGTGCCGTTGGCAATGGCCGAGCAGGCTTCATTCACGTATTGGGCGATCGCCCGCTTCAGATCCGTATGATCGCCTCCCGGGTAACGGTTGGTTTCAATCAGGTTCTGATAGGTTAAGCAGAGTTTTTCTTTCAGCGCTTCCGGCAACTGATAGGGACATTCATTGGTGTCCAGACGATCAATCTCAACGCCCGTGGGTAACTCTCCCCCCGGGTGAGCCTGATAGGCGACAAACTCAACCAAATCTGGACGCAAAAACTCCAACATGGTGCGGGCTACAAATGGCTGTTAGGGAGGTTGACCGGCCTTCCGTCTTCAAACAACGGAATGGGCTGCACAAAAAATCTGAAACAAACCCCAAAAATTCAATTTCAACTGCAATTAGATGGGCAACACCGATATTGATCTGCTGTTGATCTGTTATTAATCCGTAGTGGGTCTGTGATTTGGCTAGGATCCCCCCCTTGAATCGCGAACTGAATCACAGGTAGAACACAAACTTAATCTAGTTCAAGCAAGCCAGTCTAATCAAGCGAGTTTCATTGGGCTAATTTAGTCGGGCTAATTCGCTCAGGCTCATTCAATCAGACTAATTCAACCGGGCTGATGCAATGCATTGGATAAGTTGATTAGTTGGGGCTTCCATAGCATCGGGTTGAAAAGCCACCAGTTAACGCAAAAATGATCAGCATTGAAACAAGAATTGATTGGCGATTTAACCTAAAGATGACTTGAAGATGGCTTGACCTGAAGGTGGCTGGATGGGGCTGAAGGTTCTTCAAAAATGATCTAGTCCCAAAACCACAGCGGCCAACATTTTTTCAAGATTTTTGAGGATGCATTTGGACGATCGCCCTCATCATACCGAGATTCTCCTTGCAAAAACACTGGACTCCAGAAAACGCAATCGAAAACCGGTTGGGGCCTCCGCTCTGCCCGACCTTGGGGAGCGATCGTCGCTGGCCTCGGGGGCGATCGCTCCCAGCAGCACATTCAGCGGCCCCATCGGCTCCCTATAGCCCCGTCAGGTTGACCTGAACCGATCGCGCCACTCGATTTGCCTTGGCCCGGGCCTGGTCGATCGAGTCAGCCCGCGCCAGGGCCACCCCCATCCGCCGATATTGACGGGTGCTGGGTTTGCCAAACAACCGTACATCCGTGCCCGGCTCCATCAGGGCTTCCGCCAACCCGTCATAGACCACCGACTCTGCGGGATCCGACTGGCGATTGGCCAAAATGGCGGCACTTGCAGCCGGTTCGTAAACCGTAATTTCTGGGATGGGCAACCCCAGAATGGCCCGCAGGTGCAGCTCAAACTCATTCAGGTTTTGGGAGATGAGAGTGACCATGCCTGTGTCGTGGGGACGGGGCGACAGCTCAGAGAAAATGGCAGCGTCAGGCGTGATGAAAAATTCCACCCCAAAAATGCCCGCGCCGCCCAGGGCCTCCGTCACCTGTTGGGCGATCGATTGGGCCTGCTTCAACAGTTCCGGAGCGATCGGGGCCGGTTGCCAGGATTCTTGATAGTCACCGCGTTCTTGACGATGGCCGATCGGGGGGCAAAACAACGTCGGCCCCGCCCACTGCCGAATCGTCAGCAGCGTGATCTCCAGCTCAAAGTGAATAAATTCCTCAACAATCACCTTGGACTGGTCACCGCGCCCCTGTTCGGTGGCGTATTGCCAAGCGGTGGTTAGCTCCTCGGGCGATCGCACCACGGATTGGCCCTTACCCGACGAAGACATCACCGGCTTCACCACATTCGGAAAGCCAATCTCCGCCGCCACGGCCTGCAATTCCGCCAAGGTGGCCGCATAGCCATAGCGAGCCGTGCGCACCCCCAACTCGCCCGCCGCCAAGTCCCGGATTCGATCGCGGTTCATGGTGTAGTGGGTGGCGGCGGCCGTCGGAATGACGGTGATTCCGCGTGCTTCAAACTCCGCGAGCTTTTCGGTGCGAATTGCTTCAATTTCCGGAACGATGAAATCTGGGCGATGCTTCGTCACGATCGACTCCAGCGCATCCCCATCCAACATTGAGATGACCTCTGCCTCGTCGGCCACCTGCATCGCGGGCGCATTGGCATAGCGATCGACCGCAATCACCTGGTTGCCCAGACGCTTGGCCGCGATCGCAAACTCTTTGCCTAACTCGCCGGAGCCAAGCAGCAAAAAGGTTTTAGGCAAAGTAGAACCGGTGACGGACATGAACTTTCAACACACCATAGCTGAACGATCATCAACGCCGCAGCCCCAGACCAGAGGCCACGTTTTCCCTGAACATTTTTGCCTGAACGCTTTCCTGGATGCGGTCAACGCCACTGAACTGGATTCGGCTCTTTCTGGAGGCGGCACTGATTCCAGCGCAACCACCCGATCAAGCACCCATCCCAGTCCCGATCGCCATCCCGATCGCCCCTTAGAAATCGCTCAGGCAACCCAGGGCCAAAGCCCGTTCAGATAACCTTCCTATTATCACGCGGTGGGGGCGATTTCCACAGAGAGCGGGCGACGCAGCGGTTGGTATCTAGCCGAAACAAATCGATCAATCCCCGCCAAATCCCGATGGGCCGTAATCTCCTGATAAGACCCCTTGGCCCACAACAGTTCCATCACCGTCGGAGCTTGCCCAGCCATCACCTCCACCAACCAAACGCCACCCGGTCGGAGATAGGCCGGAGCTGTCTTCACCAAGTGACGCAAGCAATCGAGACCATCGGATCCCCCATCGAGCGCCCCATGGGGTTCATGGTCAGCAACTTCCGGCTGCAACGCAGGCACTTCCGCACTCGGGATATAGGGCGGATTGGAAACTATCCCCGCCAGGTGGCCCGCCAGATCCGTCAGGGGTTCAAACCAGTTCCCCAACGCAAGGTGAATTCGGTGATCCAGCCCTGTGTGCATGGCGTTGAGATGGGCAATTTCCAGCGCCGCTGTCGATCGATCCACCGCCCAAATCGTTGCCTCCGGCATGGCTTCCGCCAGCGCCAGGGCGATCGCCCCGCTCCCCGTCCCCAAATCCGCCCAAACCCCCCGCCGCAAGAGGGCATTCGTCGCCGTCAGCTCCCAAGCCAAGTCCACAATTAACTCCGTCTCGGGCCGAGGAATCAGCACCCCGGGAGACACCTGCAGCCGAAAATTGCGCCAGCCCACCACCCCAGCCAGGTACTGCACCGGTACGCGATCGACCAATCGCCGCTGCCACAGTTGATCCAAGCGTTCTAGGTCGATTCCCGAAGGCAAATCGCCCACCTGGAGCCGCAGCCGCAGCCGATCGACCCCGGCCCATTCAACCAAGAGCCAGTCCAGTTCCCCAATGGGCACTTGCTGCTCCGATGCTTGGCGGCGCGCTTGCGCATACCAAGTCCAAAAATCCGCTGTCATGGATCACACCGCTCCGCAATTGCCACAAAGCCCCGAGTGAACAGTGCCCCGCTGCGATCGCTTTGTACCGCTTCATGGCCCTTCTCGCAATGACCGGGCCACAAATTGTGCCCATGGAACCCGCCCAAAAATCAACGGCAACCATCGGCCCGAGCACCCACTCAGGCGATCGGCAATCCATTTCAGGGATGATTTCGGCTAAAACACACCCGCTAAGGCCGAAATGCAGCGATCGCACGCTAAGGGATGTTCCTCAATCGTGCCGACCGAAGGCGAATAGTTCCAGCAGCGATCGCACTTGTGCCCCTCGGCATCCACCACGCCCACGCCCAGCGGCTCCGATTCAAAACTGTATTTCAAGCCCTGGAGCCGATCGACTCCATCCAGCAATTCCACCTGGGACGTAATGAACAAATAGCGCAATTCATCGACCCCATTGGTGTTATCGCCTAGGGAAGAAACCGGGTTGAATTTTGACAGTTGATCGCGCAGGGAATCATCGGCCACATAGAGCAGCAACTTGGCTTCCAGGCTGGCCCCGATCGCCCCGTCCTTGCGGGCCGCTTCCAAGACCTTGTTGGTTTCCATGCGGATTTGGCGCAGGTTCTGCCACTTTTCCGCGAGGGCCGGTTGTGACCAGGCGGGATCGATCGCCGTCCAACCGGCTTGGAACACCGATTGATGGGATTTGGCGTAGGGAATCGCTTGCCAGATGTCTTCGGCCATGTGGCAAAGCACCGGGGCGATCGCCTTGGCCAGATTTTCCAGGGCGATCGCCAAGACCGTTTGGCAACTGCGGCGACGGAAGGCGGCCGGCGCACTGATGTAGAGTCGATCTTTGGCGATATCCAGATAGAAATTCGACAGATCGACCACGCAGAAATTCTGCACCGTTTGGAAGAATTTGAAGAATTGGAAACTGTCGAAGGCTTCTGTAATTTCGCCAAACACTTCCGAGATCCGATGCAGCAAATAGCGATCGAGTTCCGGCAGTTGATCGTAGGGAACCGCATCCGTTGCCGGGTCAAAATCGTGCAGATTACCTAACAGGAACCGCGCCGTATTCCGGATCTTGCGGTACACATCGGCCATCTGTTTCAAGATCGTTTTCCCGATCGGCACATCGGATGAATAGTCCACCGACGACACCCACAACCGCAGCACATCCGCGCCGTAGGGCGGATTTTGTTTTTGATCCTTGCCGCCGTTGATGATTTCCAGCGGGTCGATGATGTTGCCCAGGGATTTGCTCATTTTGCGGCCCTGTTCATCGAGCGTAAACCCGTGGGTCAGCACGGTTTTATAGGGCGCATGGCCGGAGTTGGCGACGCTGGTGAGCAGGCTCGATTGGAACCAGCCCCGGTGTTGGTCGGAGCCTTCCAGGTAGAGATCCACCGGGTAGCCCAGGCCGCGCTGTTTGGCCACCGCCGCCCAGGAGGAGCCGGAGTCGAACCACACATCCATCGTGTCCGTGCCCTTGGTGTAGGTGCGGCCGTTACTGCGGTAGGGTTCCGGCAACAGTTCCGCCACAGACAGTTCCCACCAGGCATCGGAGCCGCGATCGCGGAAAATGTCGCGCACATGGGCGATCGTCTCGGCGTTCATCAGCACCTCGCCGGTTTCCGCATCGAAGAACGCCGGAATCGGCACGCCCCAACTGCGCTGGCGGGAAATGCACCAGTCCGATCGCTCGCCCACCATCGACTCAATCCGATTTTGGCCCGTGGCCGGAATCCAGCGCACCTCCCCGATCGCCGCCATTGCCGCCTCCCGGAAGCCATCCACCGACGCGAACCACTGCTCCGTGGCTCGGAAGATCGTCGGCTTTTTCGTCCGCCAGTCGTAGGGATATTTGTGAGCATAGGGTTCTCGCTTCAGCAGCGATCCCGCCTCGGTCAGGGCGGCGATTACCGCGCCGTTGGCATCCTTCAGCACGTTCAACCCGGCAAAGGGGCCCGCTTCCTCGGTGAAATTCCCCCGATCGTCCACGGGCGACAGCACGCCCAACCCATACTTTTGACCGGTGATGAAGTCCTCTTGACCATGGCCGGGAGCCGTATGCACCAGCCCCGTCCCCGATTCCGTGGTGATGTATTCGCCGCCGATCACCACGGGTGAAGTGCGATCGAACAGCGGATGCTTGTACTGGCAATGCTCCAACAGCGCACCCTTGAACGTAGCTCGCACCGTCAGGGCCGCCCCCAAGGTCGCCGCCAGCGACTCCGCCAAATCCTTGGCCACCACCAGATAGCGCGGCAGGCCCGACAGTTCCCCGGCCGTATCCACCACCGCGTAATCCAAGGCCCCATTCACAGCCACGCCCAAGTTACCGGGGATCGTCCAGGGGGTCGTGGTCCAAATCGCCACGCCCAAGTCCGCCGCGAACTCACCCAGCACCGGTTGAGCCGCCGCGCTCAGTTCCGTCACCCGAAACGCCGCATAGATCGACTGGGAAATGTGCCCCTCGGGATATTCCAACTCCGCTTCCGCCAAGGCCGTTTGAGAACTGGGACTCCAATGCACCGGCTTCAGACCGCGATAGATGTAGCCCTTGGTGAACATTTCGCCAAAGACTTCCAGTTGCGCCGCCTCGTATTCCGGCTTCAGGGTCAGGTAGGGATTTTCCCAGTCGCCCCACACACCCAGGCGCATGAATTGGGCTTTTTGGATCTCGACCTGTTCGAGGGCGTAGGCTTTGGCTTTTTGGCGCAGGGCGATCGGGGTGAGGCCGGCGCGTTCGTCTTTGCCCAGGGATTGCAGCACCTTCAGTTCGATCGGCAGGCCGTGGCAGTCCCAACCGGGAACGTAGCGCCCTTTGCGGCCGCGCAGCAGTTGGTAGCGGTTGATGATGTCCTTCAGGGTTTTGTTGAGGGCGTGGCCCATGTGCAGCGACCCGTTGGCGTAGGGTGGGCCGTCGTGCAGGGTGAAGGTTTCGCCGGGGTTGCCTGCTGCCAAGGTTTCGTAAATGTTGGCTTCTGCCCAGAAGGCCTGAATTTCCGGTTCGCGCTTGCTGGCGTTGGCCCGCATGTCGAAGGCGGTCTGGGGCAGGTTAACGGTGTCCTTATATTGGCTTTCGGCCTTGGCAGTTTTGTCGGCAGTCACGGCGGTGTCGCTTGCGTCATCAAAGGGTTGCAGTCCCTAAGATTCTACCGGCTGACGGCCGGGCTGGCGGGGTGGCTGAAATTCAGGATCGGTATAATGGTTTGTGAGGTTTTGTTGGCGGGGCGATCGGGGGTGGGGTGATGGATGCAATCATCTACTCGGCGCTGCGGGCGAATTTGGCGGGCACGATAATCCAAGGCAATCAAAAAGGTGATTAATTTTATTGTAGAAAACTTATTTATATTGGCAATATTGGAAGTAACGTCGTAACAGGAAGGGAAGCTTGACTATGGCGATCATTATTAGTATCTGCATAATTTTATTGTTGATAATTATTCTAGGTTCTGCCTCTGACAGTAACGCTTCATCCAATAAGCCTTTTGACGATGCAAGCGATAGAATTCCTGTAAGACCCCATCTTCGTAAAGGTAAACCTGTAAGAGGTCATACTAGGAGGAAAAGACGCAAGTAAAATCACCTTTACATCGTTTTTACACCGTTCCTAGGATCCGCCTAGGAACGATACGGATAAAACATTACTTCGGTTGAAGATTGCCAGTTCCAAAGTTGCAGTAGAAATGCTATCTTGGGAGACAGATTGTACCGCTGAAGAAATTTGCAAGTTAACTAAATAGGTATGAACCTATCAATTCATGAATGAACGTGATCTGACATTAAAAGAAATTCAAGAAGCTGCTGCTCAGCCAACACGAGAACTACAAGAGGTGATTAAAAGTCTCTCATTTTGGTTGAAAAATGTTCATCATCCATCTGAAGGAGGCTATATAGAATATGCAGTTAGATCATATCTACGCAAGCGAATTCCTCGACGTTTTGAAGTTTCTACAGGTTTCATTTCGACTTTACAGAAAAATGTAGTAGCAAATAATCAAAGCCAAATTTCCAGAAGAGTATCTAGACAATTTGATATTCTGATTTGGGATTCTTACAATTTTCCACCACTTTTTCGAGCTGATGACTTCGTGATTTTAGCTCCGGAAGCAGTAAAAGTAATAATTGAAGTAACAAAAAGCTTAGACAGTAAAAAGCTTTCTAAAGACTTAGAAAAATTTGATGATCTACTAGATTTTTATTCTGGAGAGCGACTACTATTTAAACCTTATACAGCAATTTTGGCTTTATCAGGTTCTGAACTTATAAAGTCCTTGCAGAATCTAGAGAAATTTTATTTATTCGAATCAAAAATACCAGTTTTATTTCGATACTTAATTCTTGATTCCTTTCTGAGGACACCGTCTTTCTGTTTGAATTCTTTCCTTTCACTACCAGGTTTCGTAGATTCAATTTGCATACTAGATCAAGGATTAATAAAAGGTCAATTTGAAAATCTAAAGTTCAAGCGAAATCAGACTAATGTTGTAAGATACTATGCTTTGAATAATCAAAATAGCACTGAAGTTACTTTTGGCTGTTTTGAACGAGATATAATTTTTTATCTTTCCAAATCTGCAGCTCAACTATCTGGATTTAGAGAAGTATCTATTGATATTTATAGAGAACTAATACCATCAAATTCTTTGTTGAAACCTTTTGCTTCAATCATCATTGAAAACTGGGCATCAGAATCAATTATGCCCAGCATAAATGCATGGGAAAAATCATCAAGGAAATCACTTACAGATTGTCCAAAAAAGATCAAAAATGTTTCCAGATTTATTGGCGCTGATTTTTCGATAAATCACCCACGTCCAATAAGGTATGTTGAAGAGTCTCCTAATTCAGAAGTTTGGGTATTTGAAAAGCATTCAAGCAAAGTTTTTGCAAGTGGTCGCTACAAAGACAGAAACCGCGTCAAACAATGGCACGTATTCAATATTGACAAAGATAGTGGAACTTCCGAAGAGAAAATTACAGAGATAAATGAATTCGCTGAAACCATCGAGAACTTCAAGATGAGTAATTTTTCTTGACTTTCTTGCTTATACTTTGATTCGATATTGAAAATTTTCAGTGTAAGTTGAATTCCAAAATCAAAAGCACTTAAAAGCTTTGCAACTTATTAAGTCTATTGCAGTACTACAACTGAGCTTGAGCCTAGTTATCAAACAGTGAAGAAGTTTACCCGTCGGTAGATTTCAGCTAAGGGAATCGAGAGTTGCAGATTGCTTAACCAGAGAGCCGCATCGATTTCCCCGTAGCTGGTGAACGTCCAAGCCACCGGGTCAGTTTTGCAATAGTGCTCGATGTAGGGTTCCTCAGCACTAATCAACAAATAATCTTGGAAGCTGGGGAGCGATCGATATTTGCGGAACTTTTCGCCCCGATCGTACCGCTCCGTTGAAGGCGACAACACCTCCACAATCAAACTAGGATTCAGAATTTCATCATCGCGATCGCCGTGAAATTCCGGCTCTCCCCGCACCACCATTCCATTCGTATAAGTGCAGCAGCGATAGTCAGGAGTCCAAACTCGCAAATCGCTGTTATACACCTGCCAATCCGTGTCCCGCAGCGCAAAATGCAGAAACGCCACCAGATTCACCGAAATTTTGCTATGGGCCTCTGATCCGCCCGCCATTTCCACTCGAATTCCATCGTGATATTCATGCCGCTGATCGGCGATCGCTTCCTGTTGCCAATAATCAGCCAACGACAGGCGATCGCCCTGCGATGGTGGAAAGCTCGGAGCGGATGGGGTTGACGCAACCATAGCGAAACCCGAAGGAAACGGGAACTTTAGGTTAATGCTTAGTTTAGCAAGGCGATTGAGAGGCTGCCGGTCGGCGTTATTGATTGCCGAGATTGCGCAGAATTTGAGTTGCGATCGCCAATTCCTCCAGGGAAGTTAGGGGCGAAAAAAGTCGCGAAAGATCGTAACAACGACGCGGTTGCTGTTGCAATTTCACGAAAAACATTTCATCCCCATTGGTGACAAAACCAAAACTGGGGCGATCGGGATCAGGATTCGCTGCCAAATAAGCCAATGATTGGGGCAAAGCTGTCCACACCGAAAGAGCCGTTTTTTTGGACTCAATCACCACAATCCAAAGACGATCGCGCAAGACCAACACATCCAAACGACCTTGCAGGCTTTCATCCCCATCCCCGATCGCCAATTCCACCGAGGGTTCCGCACAAATTTGAAACGGTGGATCGTAAAAACCCGCGATCGCCAACAGGGGTGAAGTGAGCAACAAATTCACCGTTCCTTCCAAAAGTTGCCCGGCCGATCGCTGATAGAGATATCGTCGTCGCAATTGCGCCAAGGCCGCGCGATCGCTCTCCGACAGTGGCGGTAAACGATCGCGCCATTCCGTGAAGAAATCGCCGCCCTCTTCCCAACGCGCCAACGCCAGGGTTTGTTCTGCAACCGCCAGACTTGTGATGGCATCAGTAACCGCGATCGGCATGAAATCAACCGTTAGGAATTGTTAGTGTGGCAGCATCGTTCTGGTAACCAAAGCCGATCGCCCAGATTTGGTTGAGTTTCACGAGCGATCGCCGGATGAATTGTCCCAATGACTAACCGTTAGGAGTTGACCGGGAGCAAACTAGCATCCCAAAACAGCCTGAATTTTTTGCTTCAGCGTCTCGGCATTGAAGGGCTTAACAATGTAGTTGTTAACACCGGCTTCCTTGGCAGCAATCACATTCTCCGTTTTGGATTCTGCCGTCACCATGATGAAAGGTGTGGTGCTTAGCTTGCTGTTAGCTCGCACTTCTTTCAACAGTTGCAGCCCCGTCATTGGCTCCATGTTCCAGTCTGCAATAATCAGCCCAAACTTGCTCTCTCGCAGCTTCTGAAGGGCGCTAACACCATCACCCGCTTCTTCAATATCGTCATAACCAATCTGCCTCAGCAAATTCCTGATGATTCGGCGCATGGTGGCGTAGTCATCAACGACTAGAACTTTCATCTTCTGTTGCTCCTATGGGTGAAGAGATGGTGAGCCATCAGGTTTATACTTGGGCGAAAAATGCAGCGCTTGGCAAATTTGACCGTGATGGCCGCGACAATGAATGAATCTTAATAGATTGGATTGGTTAATGCGGCTAAAAATATCGAGACTCAAAATTAGTTTATGTTTTTTAATTTTTTGGATATCAATCTTTTAGATTTCAATCTTTTGGCTGGATTGTTTCTGAATTTGCCACTTCCGAATTGGCTAAATTAACTGGTTCAATGCCCTCGGTTTCGATCGCCACAGAGGCGATCGACTGGTTGCCCGATCGCTGATATTTGGCCCAAAGGGGATGGGGCCGGCCGGCCATTGCATCGGAGTCGATCGCGCCGGGGCCCAGGGCCGCCCGCCAAGACCAGGTTTCCGGCAAGGGGTCATAGCCTCCCGGTTGGAAGGGATGGCAGCGCAGGATGCGGGCCAAGGCTAACCAGCCCCCGCGCCCCAGGCCAAATCGCTGAATCGCCCCGATCGCGTAGTGGGAGCAGGTGGGGTAATAGCGACAGTTGGGGCCCAACAGGGGCGATAACAGGACTTGGTAAAGACGCACCAGCCCGATCGCCAGTCGGCCAGGGAGCGATCGCAACAGGGAAATATGGTTGGTAAAACCTGTTTGGTAAAACCCGTTTGGTAGCTGTTTAGGCTTTTGAGATATCCTCTCAGGCATCTTTTTTAGAAGGCTTGAATCCATTCTTTGATTTCGTATTCTGTCCAAATACCGTTTTCCCAATAGGGATCGGCTTCGATGAGCTGACGAACGGTTTCTTCGCTGTCTGCTTCATAGATGCCAAATACTTTGCTGTTGTCTTTGGTGGGGCCCAGGGTGATCAAAATGCCTTCTGCTTTTTGTTTGGCTAAGCCGTCTAGGTGCGCTTGTCGATAGGGGGTGCGTTTTTCGAGGGCATCTTCACAGTAGCTGCCAAACAAAATGTATTTAGCCATGGTTCAAGAGTTGCGACGAATTAGGGATTTTGGGGCTGCCCATTGCATGGAAAAGCCAAAGCAAGCATGAAAGCGGTGGCTGAACGTGGCTCCTTTCAGCCACCGCCTTCAGGCAACTTAGGAAGTGGATTTGGGATGCCAAACTCCATGGAATCCGAGGTTAATCGGGTGGGGGAAGGCTAAGCGGGCGATCGGGACATCATCTAGCCGATCGCTCTGCCAGATGCGCAGGTCGCTGCAATCCCGGTTGCCATCATAGACCACGCTCAGGATCCAACCCGATCGCCCGTCGCCGGCCGGGTCGGCCACAAACAACGGCTCCGAAGGATAGCACCCCGGTTCTAGGCTGGCATAGGTGATGCGATCGGTTTGGGCATCGTGGCGGGCGATCGTGCCGAATTGTTCCTGTTTGAAAGCGGCGGGGCGATCGAGGTCGGGTCGATGGGCCGAAAAGTAGCTGTAGCGGTTGGGGGAGCCAACTTCGCTGGGGGCCACGGTCGGGAAGTCCGAATGGCGATCGAACAGGATCCGTTGATCCAGCAATTGCCGCCGCTGGAGATCGAACCGCAATTCCACGTATTGGGATGTTGCGAGGGTGTTGATTTTGCCGCTGGCCGCTTCCTTCAGGTGTTGGTTGGTGGCAAAGTTTGGGTAACGCGCCATGGTCAGGCTGACGGAGCGATCGGGATTCTGCCAACCGTTGCCAAAGTGCCACTGAAACCAAGGTTCCGCTTCAATGGTGGCGGCGAGGGTCAGGGTTTCACGATCGACAAACCAAACTTGCGTGGGCCGATCGCCCTGCCACTTCATCGCGTCACTGAAACATTTGAAGTTCAACAGCGCTGGCAACAGTTCCAAACTCAAGGGCGGAATGCAAAAGACCAGATAGGGCCCCGCTAACACACAATCATGGATTAAGGGCAGGGATCGCAGGGGCAGTTGGCGTTGGGCCAGGAGGCGACCGGCGCGATCGAACCGCAGCAAGTTCAGCTTGGGACGGGGGCCCGGCAACACTCCAAAGTTATAGATTTCGCCCGTGGCTGGATCCACCTTGGGGTGAGCAGAGAAGGCCTGACCCGGCTTCAGCACCCCATCCAAGGAATCGGGGCCGATCGTGGTCAAGTTGTCTAAATCCAGCGCATGGGGCCAACCCCCTTCCCACAGGGCCAGGAGCCGATCACCCCAGGGCAAAACGGAAGTATTGGCGGCATTTTTGAGATCGCGCCCCACCCGTTGCCACCAAGGTTTTGGAGCCAGTTGCCCGTAATTGGCAAACAACCATCGATCGGCCGCTTCTTCCTGTTCGTAGGCCGCCGTTTGCACCATCCGATAGGTGGCTCGGGCCTGGGGTGGGCCTTGGGGGTGATCGGGCGATCGGCCAAAATGCACCGCCAACACCGCCCCATCTCCATCAAACCAATGGCCCGTGGGTTGTCCCGATCGCACTATCCGGCCCGGCCCGTTGCGGTAAAGCGTGCCTTGCAAATTTTCGGGAATTGCCCCAGCGGTCACCGTCAAGGGAGTGAGCGGAAATTCGATCGCCGGTCGCTGCACGGCCGGCAACCACTGAGGATCGCGACTCGTCTGAGCTTGCTCTGTTGCTAAAACCATTAATTTCGCAATCTCCTGACGAATGATGGCCTGTGTTTCGCGGTTCAGCGCGGCCCTACGTCAATCTGGGATGACCTGGGGCGAGCTGACATGAACTGGCATGAATCTGAAGAGTCATCGTCGGCTGTTCCTAGGAAGCCGTTGCGCGATCGTTTTCCACTTCCACGGGCGGCACGTTGGGCAATGTGCAGCAATTGACCTGATCTAGGCAAACCTTGCCCCACTGCAACGCCCAACGCACCAAAGCCACCCGATTTTCGGTTCTGGTTTTGGTCAAGATATTACTGATGTGGTTATCAACCGTTCGCTTGCTGATCTCTAACTGCTCCGCAATATCTTGGTTGGTTAAACCAGCAGCCACTAGCTCAACAATTTGCAGTTCGCGATCGGACAGGGAGATCCAGTTATCCATGGGACGGTAAGACTTTCCGTTTGTTGAATCCGTATATTTACTTATTTTCCCCCAGTTGCTTGCGGCCTGGGGAAGCGACAACCGGGCCGAGCGCCCCGTTGCTTCAGCAACTCAGATCCCTATGAGTGTACTTGACGATTCTTAACATGCCTATGGGGCACGGGCCGATCGATCCCAGCGGCCCTAAATCCAGCCCCGTAACCAGTAAGCCACCATCCCCACATATTCTTTAATGGCCCGAGTGGTGGCCCGCAAATTATCCGCATCGGGCAAGAAATTCAACGCAATTCCCTCTGGAGAACTGCGCCGCTCACGCTCATCTTGATCACTAAAAAGAAAATCCGTGGGAGCCGCGATCGCCTCAATTCCCAGCTTGCGGAAAATGGCGATCGAGCGCGGCATATGCATCGCTGAAGTCACCAACAACACCCGCCGCAACCGTTCCCGCTCCAAAATCTTCTTCACCTCTTCGGCATTTTGGCGCGTGTTCAAGGAGTTGGGATCCTGCAACATGTCCTCGCTCGGAACTCCCATTACTCCCGCTAACTCCGCCATGGCCGCCGACTCCGGCTGACCGCCCCCGCCCCGCCAAGCAATTCGACCGCCACTAAAAATCAGCTTCGGAGCCTTGCGATCGCGATAGAGCTTCACCGCATAGAGGGTGCGATCGCCCTCATCAGCCAGATCAATCCAAGGGCGAGGTGGCTCCGTGGACTTAATGCCCCCACCCAAAACCACGATCGCATCGGCCCGGGGCAGGTCACCGGAGCCGCCCGTTTGTTGCTGAAGCACCAGGGCCCGCGACTCCAGCGATCGGGTCAGGGCCACCGCCACCCACCCATTCGCCGCCGTCCACAAAATCACCAGCGCCAAGGCCACCGCCCAAGCCGCCCAACGCCCGCGCCGCATTGACAGCAACGCCAACGCCGCCACCATCAGAGCGCAACTTAGCCCCAGGGGATAAAAAAACAGTGGCAACAGCTTCGATAAAAACAAAAACATGGGCAGCGATGGCAAGGGCAAAACAAGGACGAAAGCATAGTTCATCATTCATAATTCGCCTTTGCTTGTCAATCGCCGTTTCAGTTCCTAAGCCAGCATAAGACAATGAAATCGATGAGTGATTTTTAAAGGTTTGGCACAAAGTTTAAAGCAATTCTTAAACAGGAATTCAACACAAAAATTACTGGAGCGAGTTGAATCTTGATTTTGGATTGATTTTCGGCAAAACTTAAGATTCAGATTAAATTTTCGGTTATCTATCATCAAAATTGTCAAAAATATTTAGGAAATCATTAATTAATTCAGCAAAAACCATTAAACATCAATCAGTTCATGATCGTATGGATCAAAGCACTTAATACGGGCTTAACCATTCATTGAATAGAAATTAAATGAAAACCAAGCCAGTCAACTCAGTAAAATTCAAGCTATAATTATTGCCGATTATTTTCGGCCAATCGCTTTTGATTGGTTTTAATCACGCTCAGAGTAATTAAGATTACCCTTTTAATTGGTTTTCAGAATTAGTCTGCTGAATTGGCTCAATGAATTGAAATGGGATCCTATGCAAACATCGATGACCTTGCCGGAACCGATAACCTTTGAAGCGGCGATCGAGCTAACGCAAGAATGGCTCGATCGCTGGGCTACTGGATCCTGGACAACAACAGAATTCGCAACGGCGGCCGCTCAGTTAGTGGCCAATGTTGCCGGGGCCCGTGGTTTTTTTGTGGTCTATTTGACCGACGAGCGATCGATTGTGGATCCTGCGCCGGAAGCCCTTGTGGTCACCCTTGCTCAATCGCCAGACCAGGTGTTGGAACTTTTGGTGAAAAATCTGGCCATGGCGGCGGCCATGGTGGTGATTCACGAGCGAGCGGGCGATGGGGCCATGGCTGACCAATCTCGCCGCACCAGCCGCCGATCGGGCAACCTGCTTCAGCAACTGGATCAGTATTTCGCCGCCCATCCGATCCTCCTGGCAAAAGCCGCCAGCCCTTCCATCACAGAGCTGCTGCACCAACTCCGAACCGCAGCCACCGAGCAAACCGGGCCCTTCGCTGACTTCCTGGAACGGTGGGGCTATGACGATTTGCAACGGCGGGCGATCGTGCGGGCGATCGAACATGTGGGTATGCAACCGGGTCGCTAGGGCAACGGCCAAGCGTTTTCGATCGAAAATCCGGCTAGCCACTCAACCAGCGGGGAAGTTTAGCCCCGATCGTCGCACTTGTCTGGGGGCGATCGATCCCGATCGCTCAAATCCTCAACCCTGCGGGAGAACCCCATTGAGGCAAGGGGCTTCAACCCCTTGTCTTCACTAAATTTCAAGCGCTATTACCCATACTGATATCAACACTAAAACTTTGAGATTGATTTTTGAATTAATTTTGGGATTAATTTTTGAATTATTGTGCCCGTTGTTACCGGATTTGCTTTGTTTACGCTTGCTTGGGACTTTCGATGCAACTCCGTAAACTCGTTTGTTTTTGGGTGCTTTTTTTAACCCAACACTTAGACCAATTAGCTTTTATTTTCTAATTGATTATCTAGAATAATCGATCCTCGAAATCCATGACAAGCTCCAAAAAATAATTCGATGGGTAACCGAAAGTTATAAGATGCAAGGCTACCGACGGTAAAACACAGCCTCCACAGTCAAAAATCATTTTGACAATCTCTATCCATACCTTGGTGAATATCTGCGATTCATCAGTCAACTCATTCACAAATCAACCTATTCACAAGTAAAGGCATCACAAGTCAGCTTAAAAAGCAATGGAGATCTCCCTGAAATTTCATCGGGCGATCGCCTGTTTGTGGTTTTTGCTTAACGAAAATTCAAAATCAATGACACAAGAAACGATCGTGACCCGAAGCAAACAACCTTGGGGTAATCGTTGGCTCGCGTGGATTCTAGCCATGCTGGTTGGTGTGGGGGTTGTTCTCCGATTTAGCCATCTCGAAACCAAAGTGTATTGGGGTGATGAAGTATTCACCTCCTTTCGGATTGCGGGCTACACCCTCGCGGAAGTCAACCGGGAACTACTGGATGAGCGCCCCCGCACCGTAGCTGAACTGCAAGCCACCTATCAGCAACCCCATGAGCAGCGATCAATGAATGACACCATTCGATCGCTCGCGGAAGATGACCCCCAACACCCCCCTTTTTTCTATGTATTCGCCAGGATTTGGGAACAAATTTTAGGCAGTGAATTGGGCACGAAACGCGCTTTTGCAGCCCTTTGCAGCCTATTACTCATCCCAGCATCGGCCGGCATTGCTGTGGAATTATTTGGTAGTCAATTGGCTGGCTGGATTGCGGCGGCCATGGTTTCCCTGTCGCCATTTCACTTACTTTATGCCCAAGAAATGCGGGAGTATGGCCTTTGGTCTGCCATGATTGCTCTCACCGGTTGGCTGCTCTTGCGGGCACTCAGAACGGGTGGCGTTTGGGCTTGGGTCGGGTGGAGTTTATCGCTCACCCTGTTGCTCTATACCCATCTGTTTTCAGTCTTAATTGCTGGGGGATATTGCTTGGTTGCGGCCTATTGGCTCTGGCGATCGAGTCAGTCTGTTCCGGCTGATCAATCTACTCTCACTCGATCATCTTCTGCGGCTAATCAATCCGCAATAACCGAGCAAGTTGCTCCAGCAAATGCTCCCCCAGCGCCCCTGTCCAGGCAATGGCAATCCTTTGGAATCAGTACCCTCAGTGCTGGCGTTTTATTTTTGCCTTGGATCATTGCCACTCTCCAAAACCTCAGCACCATTTCCCGCACTAACGGATTTACTGCCCAAGCCGTTCCTCTCAGCACATTGCTTTATAACTGGTGGCTGAATTTGGCCCGACCATTTGCAGATTGGGAGCCAGCAGGACAGATTTTGAGCAACCCGATCGCGGCGCAGGGAATTGTCTTGGGTATTGCCATTTTAGTGGCCATTAGTTTTTGGAACTTGGCTTATCGTCAACCGCTGTTGAGTCGGTTGTTGTTGTGGGCAATGATGGGATCGCAGGGCTTGGCATTGGTGATTTTAGACCTCAGCCAAGGAGGATTTCGATCGGCCATTATTCGCTACCTTGCACCTTGTTATTTGGGCTTACAACTGACCATCACGGGCTATTTGTCAACGCTGTTGCTGCCAAATACCATTCCCGATCGCCCTGCTCAGCAAGCTCATCACTCATCCAAATTCTTGTTCATCAAGCAGAACATTGATCAGAACATTCATTACATTCATCGGCGGCTCATTGCCTATGGGCTTTTGGCTATGCTGTTGGTCGCGGGCGGCAGTTCTTGCGCCATGATTTTGCCTGCCAATACTTGGTGGAACAAACAAGGGAGCTATGCAATTCCTCCCTTGGCTCAAGTCATTGAGCGCTATGAATCACCTTGGATTGTTGCTTACGACACCATGCCGCGCATGTTCTCCCTCAGCTATCACCTCAATTCTCGGGTCGTGATGCAATTTATACATGCTCAGTCACCTGTAAATGTGCCCCCAAATTATGATCTTCTGTTGTTTCGTAGTTCCCTTGAGGTGCGCGATCGACTGCAACGTTCTGGCTGGCAGCTCGATCGCCAATTTCAAACCAACACCATCTATCCCTATCTATCTCCCCTGGACGAACAGGCTCAACTTTGGCTGGATTCGGCGCAACGCAATTCCCTGCTTCCTTGAACGGGCCTTCGATTGACCCA
Organism: Limnothrix sp. FACHB-881; assembly: GCF_014698135.1. Taxonomy (NCBI): domain Bacteria; kingdom Bacillati; phylum Cyanobacteriota; class Cyanophyceae; order Pseudanabaenales; family Pseudanabaenaceae; genus Limnothrix; species Limnothrix sp. FACHB-881. The sequence goes on along the minus strand of NZ_JACJSN010000020.1, from coordinate 57,208 downwards.
ATCTCGATTGGGCGCAGTCAAACTCGATCAGTCTCAATGAATTTCGATCCATTCCGACTCATCCAGACAAGTCGAAATTCATTGGGATTGATCCGACCCAGCCGCGTCAGGCTAAGGGGGAATTTACCGGATTCGGTCTGTGTCGCCTGTCTAGTTAGTTATCAGTAATTTTGAAAGATAATTAAACCCAGAGAGGTGAATTAGTGCTAGAACAAATTTAGAGCGTTGCAGGAAGCTTCTATGCGATCGACTACCATTTAGTCCACAATGGAGAAGGTGCTCAGTTTGTTCTTTGTTTTTTTCGATTCGGATCGCCCTCGAATTCAACTGCCTCGTAATGTATAAAAAAGCTCTTTGCTATCACGGAAATAACGATTAAATGGAAATTGATAGCCACTTTGATAAAATTATCAGCGAGAATTGATACAACTCCTTTGCCCTAGATTTGCAGAACTCTTGGGCTGTTCCAGTCAGCAGCAGCGGATCCAGCAAAAAATCGGTGAAAAAACTTGAATCTCAAATGACGACGATCGACTCATTTTCTTAAAGATAGTAAGGCGCTGATAGTTGCATAATCTTTCAAGGAATTAAACTTCCAAGGAATTAGTAGTCATGAAGCCTATTCTTAGCTTGCTATTGTTTCAAGCCTCAGATGAGGATGTTTTATCGATTATTCGAGAACTCTATCATCATCACTTTAATTTAAGTTGGAAGTGGGTTAAAAACACCAAGCAATTACAAATCGCTTTGGCGAAACAGTCATGGGATTTAATTATTTCTAATCATCAAAATCCTGGATTAAGTGCCTTCGATGTGCTTAAAATCTTGCAATCATCCAAACGTGATATACCGCTGATTGTTATTTCAGAGGCGATCGAGGATAGTCTAGCCGTTGACCTCATGCAGGCGGGCGCGGTGGACTGTTTTGTTAAGGGAAATACAACCCGTCTCCCGGAAGTGATCCGTCGCGAAATTCGCGAAGTCCAAATTCGCAGGGAACAACGCTTAGGGGCATCCCAATTAGAAGCAGTTCAAGAGCGGTTGCAATTGGCGATCGAAAGTTCAGGGTTGGGATTGTGGGATTGGTTTATCGATCGCGGCGAGGTCACTCTCAACGAACGTTGGGCTGAGATGATTGGCTACACCCTCGAAGAACTGGCCCCCATTCAATTAGGAACCTGGCAAAAATACACCCACCCTGAAGATTGGCCGAAGGCAGTCTCGGCGTTGGACAGCCATTTTCAGAATCAAACCAGCGCCTATGAATGTGAATTGCGAATGCGCCATCGATCGGGGCACTGGGTTTGGGTGCTAGCAAGGGGCAAAGTTGTTGAGCGCGATGCAACGGGTCGTCCTCTGCGGATCACAGGAACACATCTAGATATTACAGAGCGCAAAGAATCTGAATCCTTGCTCAGCAAACGGGAGCGTTATCTAACCGCAATTGTTGAGATCCAAAAGCAGCTTTTATCCAACCACACGGATCAGAATATCTATCAAATAATTTTGGAAATTTTGGGCCCAATTGCCGGAGCCGATCGGATCTATGTGTTTGAAAAGCATCAGGATCGGTTTGGCAATTCTCTCATTAGCCAACATGGAGAATGGTGCCGCCCTGGTATCCAACCTCAGCTCAATAATCCCAAATTTCAGAACTTGCGTTGCAACCCTGAGTCAAGCCATTGCCTTTCTCGGCTGACTCAGGGGCAGTCAATTAACAGCTTAGTTTCTGATTTTTTGCAATCGGAATTGCAGTCTTTAATTGCACCAGAGGTGGCGGCGGTTTTGATGCTGCCCTTGATGGTGGATGGCCAATTTTTTGGATTTGTTGGGTTCGATCGCGTCGCTCCAGATTTGTGGGACACGATCGAAATTAATCCCCTCAGTTCCGTTGCGGCTGCGATTGCCCTGTTCAAAGAACGGGAACTGGCGGTGCGGGCCTTGGCGCGCTTAAACCAAGAGCTAGAAGAGCGGGTGGAACAGCGAACCGCTGCCTTGCAGGACAGCGAAGCCCGATTACAAGCAATTATTGATTTTGCACCTGCTGTTATTTATGTTAAAGATCTCCAGGGTCGTCACACTTTGGTTAATCGATCGTTCTTGAAGTTTTTTAGCTGTACCAAGCGCGAGATTTTAGGTAAGACAAACCAAGACCTGTTTGAGCCAGAATTAGCAAAAATTCTGGATGAAAATGACAATGAGGTCTATCGGCTTGGTCGTTTTCAGCAATATGAAGAAGAGGTGGAAATTAATGGCAAACTCTATACGTTTTTGTCGAATAAGTTTTTGTTGCTCGATCGGGACTGGCAGCCCTACGGTCTTTGTGGAATTTCGGTAAACATCACATCCCGCAAAGAAGCTGAAAAAGCCATTCAGCGACAACTGGCAATGATGGAAGCTGCCATTGATGGCATTGCTCTCATCGAAAATGGTCAGTTGACCTATGCAAACCAAGCCCATGCCAATTTGCTTGGTTTTGATCGGGTTGAAGAACTCATCGGTCAGCCTTGGCAACGGTTCTATGACCCTCCAGAAACTGAACGATTTGAGCAGCATATTTTGCCCCAGCTCCAGCGCGATCGCTCCTGGCAAGGAGAGGCGATCGCCCGGCGCAAAGATGGCAGCACGTTCTATGAAGGGCTATCTCTCACACTGTCCGAAGATGGCACTTTAATTTGTGTCTGTCGGGATATTAGTCATCAAAAACACACGGAAGCACAGCTAACTAGTCTTTCTAATCGTTTGGCCTTGGCGTTGCAATCGGCAGCGATCGGGACATGGGAATGGAACTTTCAAGATGAAGTTCAATGGGATCAGCGAATTCGTGAAATCTATGGCTGGCATAACTCTGATCGCAATCCCACTTACCAAGATTGGCTGAACTGCTTACACCCAGAAGATGCCATGGCGATGGAAGCCTTGAAGCAGTGCTCCATGAACCATCAAGAGGAATTAAACCTGGAGCTTCGCATTAATCGCCCCAGTGGGGAACAACGGTTTGTGCAATGTTTTGCGATCATTGAGCACGACACCAACCATCAACCTCTGCGCATGGTTGGGGTTAACTATGACATTACTGAGCATAAACAAGCAGAACATGAAAATCAGTCGCTGAAGGAACGATTGGAATTTGTTCTTTCGTCCAACCCAGCAATTATTTACACTTGTCAGCTAGGCAAAAATTATCGATTTACCTTCGTCAGCCGCAACATTGAATCAATTTTGGGCTATCCCAAAGAAGAATTTTTGCAGAATCATGCCTTTTGGCTAGAGCATATTCACCCAGAAGACTTAGCCTATGTCCTTGACAGCCTGCATAATTTAAACGACCTGAAATATCATGTTCGCGAATATCGGTTTTTGAAGAGCAATGGCAGTTATTGTTGGCTGCATGACGAGTTTCGGGTGGTTTACGATACCCAAGGTAAACCCCTAGAACTGGTGGGTTACTTTGCCGATATCAGCGATCGCAAGGATACTGAAGAAGCCCTCAAGCAAACCAATGCGCAATTGGAACGGGCCACCAGGCTCAAGGATGAGTTTTTGGCCAGCATGAGCCATGAGCTAAGAACGCCTCTCAATGCCATTTTGGGCATGTCGGAAAGTTTGCAGGAAGATATTTTTGGGCCAATTACGCCAGAACAAACGAAGGCCGTTGCCACCATTGAAAAAAGTGGGCGGCACTTGCTGGAGCTGATTAACGACATTCTGGATTTGTCGAAAATTGAAGCCAATCGCCTGGAATTAGATTTGGATTTGGTTTCGGTTTGGGATCTGTGCGAAAACAGCTTGGCTTTTGTGAAGCAGTTAGCTTCGCAGAAAAAAATTGCCCTGAAAGCCTCGATCGCTGAAAATCTGCGGGATTTGTCGATTCAAGTGGATGGGCGACGGATGCGGCAGGTTTTAATCAACTTGTTGAGCAATGCGGTTAAATTCACGCCGGATTCTGGGGCCGTTGAGCTGGTGGTGATGATGGAAGAAGCACCGCAAAAACCACCCTATGAACCGCTCGATCGAGAACCGATCTCAACATCTATTTCAGCGCCGATCGAAGCTTCAAATTCCCAAGCTTCAGGTTCCCAAGCGTTAAGCTCCCAAAGTTCCTATTCAGATTTTCGACCGGCCCAAATTTGCTTCACTGTTCGCGACACAGGCATTGGCATCGCGCCAGAAAACCTATCAAAACTGTTCCAATCTTTCGTACAAATTGACAGCCGCCTCAGCCGCCAATATGCAGGCACAGGCCTAGGCTTGGCGCTGGTGAAGCGCATCACTGAATTGCATGGCGGTCGGGTCAGCGTCAGAAGCGAAGTGGGCCAGGGCAGTTGTTTTCAGGTGTATTTGCCCTGTTGGTCAAAGGGGCCAACGCGATCGCCCAGTGCTTCTGAAGTAGCCCCGGGACTCCATAGCTCACTGCCTGCTTGCAACGGAACCCAATTGATTGACCTACAAGCGATTGAAACCGGTCAGCCATTAATTTTGTTGGCGGAAGATAACGAAGCCAACATTATGACCATTTCCAGCTATCTAAAGGCACAAAACTATCAGATTCTATCGGCCCAAAATGGCCGAGAAGCTATTGAAATGGTGCGATCGCACCAACCCGCTTTGGTGTTAATGGATATCCAAATGCCAGAAATGGACGGGCTGACGGCTATTGCCCAAATTCGCCAAGATCCCGACTTTCAATCCTTGCCGATCATTGCCTTGACGGCCCTCGCTATGGCAGGCGACCAGGAACGGTGCTTGCAAGCGGGAGCCACCGCCTACTTGAACAAACCCGTTAAGCTCAAGCAATTGGCGAATATGATCCAGGAGCTATTAAAGCAATAACCCAAAAATCTGGAGTTAAAGATCTGAAGCTAAAAATCTGGAGTTAAAAATCTGGAATCAAGCCCCTAGAGCAACACCAAGGGCCTACGGCAAAGGCTCAGTCACCAATACTTCAGCAGATATTGAAAAAGCCCAAAAAAGAAAAGCCCAAAAAAGCCCAAAACTAAATTTGGGTATGTTTCACGTTATCAAACCGGGCTGCATATCCTAATCTAGAACTGAATGAAACCTTGAATAGGCTTGCTACATCACCAACCATGACCCGCGACCCCCTATCTTGGACTGATCTAGCAGCGCTGACCCAATGGCAACCGAACTTAGTCCATGGGCCCACCAATTCCCAAGCAAAATTGCGACTCTTTGGGCAGCCAGACGCTGAACCCCGCGTCACGCTCTATCGCGATCACCACGCTTGGTGTCCCTATTGCCAAAAGGTTTGGCTTTGGCTAGAGGAAAAGCAAATTCCTTACCGCATCGAAAAGGTCACGATGTTTTGCTATGGCCAAAAGGAGCAATGGTATAAGCAAAAAGTGCCCTCGGGCATGTTGCCAGCCCTGGAACTAGATGGGTATTTGATCACGGAAAGTGATGATATTTTGCTGGCTTTGGAGCAGGCATTTGGGCCATTGGTCTATGGCATGGAGTCGGCACTAGTGTTGCCTTTGCGCCGTTTGGAACGGTTGCTGTTTCGGGCTTGGTGTTCCTGGCTTTGCTATCCAACCTTGTCTGAGCAGCAGGAGGCTCGAAACCGGCGGCAATTTCTGGAGGTGGTGACCTCCGTTGAGGCGGCCTTGGCGGCAACTCCTGGTCCTTATTTTTTAGATCAATTCAGTACGGCAGATGTGATTTTCACGCCCTATGTGGAGCGGATGAATGCCAGCTTGTTTTACTACAAAGGCTATTCATTACGAGACGAAAATCCCCGTTTGAAAGATTGGTTTGCGGCGATGGAAACTCGATCGACCTATCGCGGAACCCAAAGCGATTTTCATACCCATGCCCATGATTTGCCGCCACAAATGGGCGGCTGTTGGGAAAACCAAGATCCACAAACTGCGATCAATCAAACCAAGGTGGATCATGGCCCTTGGTTGGGCTTGCCGGACGCAACCTATGAGGAGCCAGACACGGCCCGATCGGAGGCCCTATTTCGGATGGTGAAGCATCGGGCGAATTTAATTCGGGTGAATCCCAGTCACGATGAGCTGGTGGATCAGGCGTTGCGCTGTGCCCTGACTCGGATGATGACGGGTGAGGTTTGTGTGCCGCCGTCGGGGTCGGATGTGGCGTTGCGATATCTGCGCGATCGAATCAGCGTGCCTCGGGATATGTCGATTTATGCGGCGAAATATCTGCGTGAAGCCCTGGAGGCGACGGCGGCCTTGGCGGGCGATCGCCAGGGGCCACCGATTCCTACCAAGCACCGCCGCGATCAGGATCCAGCGAATTTTTTGCGCTGAGGATGAATCCAAGACGGTTGGGAATGGCTCAGTTGGCACACGATCGCGCCCCATACAGCCACAGCACCACCTGATCCAGCGCGGCCCGCAGGTCACGGGTGGGGGTGTTGGCGTGGTCAATCATCAAACTGAAGGCCACGGGCCCCCATTCGGGATGGTTCAGATAGCCAGACAGGGCCGCCACGCCGGTCAGCGTACCGGTTTTGGCGAGTAACTGGCCCTCTAGGGGAGTGTCCCGAAAGCGGTTGGCCAACGTGCCGGCTTCCCCCGCGATCGGCAGGGAATTTTCGTAAATCTGGGCATGGGGCGATCGAGCCATGATCGTCAGCAGTTGCACGATCGCCTCGGGGCTAACCAGGTTTTGGCGCGATAGGCCCGCACCGTCCATCAGCCGATAGGCCGTTGGATCCAAACCCAAATCAGTCAAAACGGTTGTGAGCCGATCCATGGGGCGATCGGGATCCAACCAACGCAACAGGGCCTCCGCCCCCAAGTTATCGCTGGCTTGGTTCACCTGGCTAATCACCGCCGCCAGATTGGCGGATGCCAGTTCCGCCGTGGGCTGTCCCAAGGGCCCGGGCGGATTCCGCAGATTCACGATCGGGACAACGGGCGGATTCCGAAACCGATCGTAGGCAGGGGCAGGCAGGGGGGCCACTTCCAAGGGCGATCGCTGCCAATTCACGGTCGGCGGTGGCGGCGGGGCCGCCAACGGGCGCGATCGCACCTGGCGAAAAAATTGCTCCGACAGGCGATCGGCAATCAGCCAAGCGAATTGTTGGCCCGGTCTGGGATGGGCCACTTCCGCTTGGGCCGATGTGCCCATGGGCAGCCCCCCAGTGAACAGAATCAATCCCGTTTGTCGATCGCGTTGCAATTGCCAGGTGGGTTCCGCGTCGGCCGGCAAAGCCTGAAATCCCCGAGGCTGAAACCAATTCAACAACCCTTCCACTGGCTCTTGGGTTTGCACTTCCAAACTCGGCGCACCGTCCAGAACTTGGGGGCGAAAGGTCAAGGAAACGGCGTTGCGATCGACCATGGCCCGGTTCACCACGGGAGCGTAACCATAGGTCAAATCATCCCATTCCCAACTGGGCGGAGTTTCTGAGCGATCGAACACCACCACATCCAGCGCCTCCGTGGGCGGGTGCAAGGTCGCCAGGCGATCGGCCCAAGCCTGGAGTTGTTGGTGGGTGATGGTGGGGTCACCACCGGGCACAATCCACCAAGCGGGCCGGGGTTGGGTGGCGCTTTTGGGTCGCCAATAGGCCCGCGTGGGCGATCGAAACTCGGGGCCCAACGCCGCCAGGGCCGCCGCCGTGGAAAACAACTTGGCATTGGAGGCTGGCACAAAAAATTGTTGAGCTTGCCCCTGAATCAAGGTTTGGGGATTGGCAGGATCCAAGGTGCGGGCCAGGAATCCCCAGTGCGATCGGGCCCAGCGGGGATCCTGTTGCCATTGGGCGATCGCGGAGGGCAAGTCCGCCAAGCAACGGGGGTGGGCTGGCTCCGTGGCCCCGGCAACTCCAGCCCCCAACAGCCCGATCGCCCCGATCGCCGCCAACCCTTGAGCAGCCCAGCGTCCCTTGATTCGATCGTCCATGACGATGTTTATTGACAAGATTGATTGGTAATGTTCGCTTGAAAACGCTCGTTAACCGTCCATTAGACTGCAATTCGCGCACCGGGCTTCAGCTTCAACTCAGCTTTAACTCAACGCCTAGTCAAGTCCTAATTCAGATCCAATCCAGATCCAATCCAGATCCAATTCAGATCTAAGTTGCAGCTATGACAGATTGCTCCCGCCGCCGCCCCCTACAATAGGAGGCAGTCGAGCTTCTGAACCGCCTGCCCAGTGCTAGGCGATCGATCCGCCCGGTCTCATTGGTAGCCATTCTGCCAGGGCGATCGCCCCGATCGCGCCCCCCATTTTCACTGCCCCATCCAACTGATCGCCGTTTTCGATTTTTCCTAATTTATGGAGTTTCAGCTCACCGAACGCCAAGAGCGCATTTTGTTCGCCACCATCCGTCACTACATCTCCACGGCCGAGCCGGTGGGGTCAAAGGTGCTGGTGGAAGAATATCAACTGGATGCGAGTCCGGCGACGGTGCGAAATGCCATGGGGGCCTTGGAAAAGGCCGGCTTGCTCTACCAACCCCACACGTCAGCCGGGCGCGTCCCATCGGACTCGGGCTATCGGGTCTATGTCGATCGTTGCGCTGTCCCGTCCGATCGCACAGCCCAAAAGGTGAATCAACTCCTGAGCGATCGCCTGGATGCTTCGTCGCCCCACTTGGAAGTGTTGCTGAAGGGAGCGGCCCAGTTATTGGCTCGCCTCAGCGGTTGTATTGCGGCGATCGCCTTGCCCCAAACCCGCACGGTTCAAGTGCGCCATGTGCGACTGCTGCCCATGGAGGTCGATCGGGTGATGGTGTTGGTGGTAACGGATGATTACCAAAGCCACTCCGCGATCGTGCCCTTACCGAACACCGAAGAGGCTCCCCTACCGGATCCGGAAACCCTGGAGCGGGAGTTGGTGATTCTGTCGAACTTTTTGGATGCTCGTCTGCGGGATCACTCCTTCTTGGCCGTGGCCCATTTGGATTGGGATGAGCTGGGCCGGGAGTTCGATCGCCGGGGCCAAGCCTTGCGGGAAGCCTTGATTCATTTGGCGCGCCGGGCCCAAACCCCGATCGCCACCCGAATTTTGATTAGCGGCGTGTCGGAGGTGTTGCGCCAACCGGAGTTTTCGGAGCTGCAACAGGTGCAAACCCTGATTCATCTGCTGGAGGCGGAACAGGATCAACTGTGGTCGCTGATTTTTGATGAGCCAGAAGATGAGCGCCGGGTGCGCATCCGCATTGGCATGGAAAACCCCTGGGAACCCATTCAGGGCTACACGCTCATTTCTTCCCTCTACGGCAACGGTCTATCGCCCCTTGGCAGTGTGGGCATTTTGGGCCCGACCCGGCTGGATTACGATCGGGCGATCGCCGCCGTGGGGGCCACCGCCGACTATCTATCCGAGGTGATGGGCGCGTCAGGATCGGAACTGCTAGCAGGTCGCTACCACCCGGCGATCGGCAACCCCGACAGCTCTGGTTAATTGCCCCCAAACCATGGGCATCAGCCCTTGAGACGCGAAATGGGCGTAGTTGCCAGACCCGATCGACCGGGGCGCTTCCGGGTGCAATGAACGGCCCCGCCCGTGGCAAGATAGGGGCGATCGATTCGCAGGAGCAGCGACCATCTTGGAAGTGACGTTTTTGGGCACGAGTTCTGGCGTACCGACCCGATCGCGCAACGTTTCCAGTTTGGTGTTGCGGTTGCCTCAGCGGGCCGAAGCTTGGTTATTTGACTGCGGCGAAGGCACGCAACATCAGCTTTTGCGCAGTGAAGTGCGATCGAGCCAAATCACCCGCATTTTCATCACCCACATGCATGGAGATCATATCTTTGGGTTGATGGGATTGTTGGCCAGTTCTGGCCTCGCGGGGCAACCTCACCCGATCGATCTCTACGGGCCGGCCGATTTATCGGGGTATTTAAAAGCCTGTCAGCGCTATTCCCAAACCCGGTTTTCTTTTCCCATCAAAGTCCACGCCGTGGAACCGGGCAAAATCTTTGAAGATGACGAATTCACGGTGCATTGCCAACTGCTGGAGCACCGGGTTCCGGCCTATGGTTACGCGGTCACGGAAAAAGATCGCCCCGGCCGATTTGATATTGAAAAAGCTCGGGCCCTGGAAATTCCCGCCGGCCCGGTTTATGGCCGTCTGAAGCGCGGCGAAACCGTCACCCTGCCCGACGGCCGCACAATTGACGGCCAAACCCTCTGTGCGCCGCCGGAACCAGGACGCAAATGGGTTTATTGCACGGACACGGTGTTTTGTGAGCGATCGATCGAGCTAGCCCAGGATGCCGATGTGCTGATCCACGAGGCCACCTTTGCCCACGCGGATTCACAATTGGCCTTTGAGCGGCTCCATTCCACCACCACCATGGCCGCCCAAGTGGCCTTGGCGGCGCAGGTCAAAACCCTGATCATCACGCACTTCAGCCCCCGCTACGCCCCGGGCAACGCGATCGACTTTCACGATTTGCTGAACGAGGCCCGAATGATTTTTCCCAACACGGAAATGGCTAAGGACTTTTGGAGCTATGAAGTGCCCCGCCGCCGGGCGATCGACCTGGCCTCGGCTTAGTTAGCTGACAGACGATTGGTATGAGGTTGCCGCGCACTACGACTAGCGGACTAGGCACTTTTCGATCGCGACTGACTGAATTGCTAGGGCTATTAAACTTGCTTGTTGAAAAAACTTGGGAGCCAGAAACTCTGAATGATTTGGTAAAGGTGCAAGCTTAGAGTGGCTAATTTCGATGATGTGGTTTTTGATGGTTTGGTGAGGAATTAGCGATCGCCCTCAAAGCTCGCCTGATTTCCGGATTTTTGTCAGCTTTGGGTTATTACTTTTAAGGCTGTCCTATTTTTCGTCACCAAACTCCTTAGATGCGCCCAGACCAGTTGACTATTGATCGCGCTCTGGTCTGTGTGACTGGCTTGCCGCGTGCCGGTTCCACGCTGCTTTGCCAGCTTTTAGCGGAGCATCCCGAGATTGAGTGCGATCGCATGAGTTCACCGCTATTGGGTGCATTGCAAGCCCTGCGCGGTCACCTTAGCGACAGCGAGTTTTTGCTCTCCCGCCTTGATGGAAACTTTGACTCCACCTATCAACGGCTGGCGCGATCGAGCCGGGCCTTTGCGGCCGCCTGGTGGAACACCGATCGCCCGATCGTGGTCGATAAACATCGCGGCTGGCTGAGTCAACTGGAATTAGCCCTTGAGCTAGATCCCCAAGTCCGGATGTTGGTGTGCGTGCGGGAACTCGGTCAGGTGCTCGGCTCGATCGAAGCCCAACATCGCCGCACCGTCTGGCTCGATTTTCCCGATGATTTGGCGAATTTAGCGCCCTATGGCCGCGCCGAAGCCCTATTTGCACCGGCTGGCGTGGTGGGCGGTCCCCTGCGGGCCATCCAAGGGGTGCAGGATCGATCGCCCCAGGAGCAACAGCGCCTATTTTTCGTCGTGTTTGAGCATTTGATGCAGGAACCGGCGGCCGTGATGGCGGAAATTTTCGCTTGGTTGGGCCTGTCGCCCCAGGCGATCGACCCGCAAAACCTGACGGTGCAGCCCCATGAAGCCGATAGCTACTACCGATTCAAATATCGTCATCAGACCTTTGGGGCGGTGCGATCGCCCCCGGTGCATCCCATTTCACCCCGGATCGCAGCGGAACTGCAAGACACCCATCGCTGGTTCTACGAGCTGTTCTATCCCGGATTACTGACCTGAGCCTCACGGACAAACCAGCCGATGACACTGCCTAGGGGGGCGCTGTCATCGGCTCCTAAAGCTTCCCTAATCCCACTACTCAAGGCAACCATGGCTGATTTTCTCGTTACCCAAGCAAACGATGACGGAACCGGCGCAACCGCCAACACCTTCAGTTGGGCCATCCTGCAAGCCAACACGGCGGCGGGGGCCGATCGCATCATCCTGCAAACCAACGTCACCGTTACGGGGGTGATGAAACGGCTGCTGAACAGCGACATCACGATTACCGGCGACGACCCCGCCACCCCCGCGATCGAAACCCGCACCATCAGCGGTGGTGGCAGCTTCCGTCCCCTGTTTGTGAAGTCGGGAACCATCGCCCTGGACAACCTCACCCTCACCAACGGACGCGCCCAAGGGGGTAGCTCCCGAGAAGGTGGCGGCGGTGCGGGCATGGGTGGGGCGCTGTTCATCTATGGCGGCGCAGTCACCGCTAGCAACATCACCTTCTCCAGCAACCAAGCCCAAGGCGGAAATAGCGGCATTCTCACACCCGGGGCATCCGGCGGCGCGGGGATGTTTGGGAATGGTGGCTTCGGCGGCGGCGGCGGCGGCCTGTTTGCCTCCAACACTGGTGTTACCGGAGCTGATGGTGGTTTGGGCAGCTATGGAGCTGGCTTCGGCATCGGCGGCAACGCCGACAGCACCAGCGGCAGCTTCGGTGGTGGCGGCGGCGGCTATAGCGGCGCCAGCGGCGGCTTCGGTGGCGGTTTCGGTGGCGGCGGCGGCTATAGCGGCGGTGGCGGCTACGGCGGCCGCGGTGGCTACGGCGGCGGTGGTGGCAGCGGTGGCAGCGGCGGCGGTAGCGGCGGCTTCGGCGGCGGTGGCGGCAACGACGTGGACAGCGGCGGCGGCGGCGCAGGCATGGGGGGAGCTGTGTTCATCCGCACCGGCAGCCTAACCATTAGCAACAGCACCTTCACCAGTAATACAGCTACGGGTGGCACGGGCGTAAATCCTGGACAAGGACTCGGTGGCGCGATCTTCGCCATGAAATCCACCACCAATTCCAATGGCAACAACCAAGGGATGCCCGGTAGCAAACCTGCCGTCACCCTGAACAACGTGACCTTTACAGGCAGCAGCGCCGCCAACAACAGCGTTGCGGGTGCAGCCCCGCTATCCATTACCTCCGGTACGAATCAAGACAACGAAGACCTCTTCGGCGACACCATCACCCGCACCTCCCAGCCCACGGTCAACCTCTCCGTTAGCAGCACCAGTGGTTCCGAAGCCGCCACCACTGCGATCACCGTCACCGCCACCGCCAGCGCTGCGGTCGTTGGCGCACAAACCGTCGCCCTCGCCGTGACCGGCACTAACATCACCGCTGGCGACTACACCCTCAGCAACACCACGATCACCATCCCCGATGGGGCAACCACTGGCTCCGTCACCTTCACCGTGGCGGATGATGCCCTGGTGGAGGGCACTGAAACCGCCACCCTCACGATTTCTACCCCCAGCAGCGGCATCGCCCTCGGCACAACCACCACCGCGAACGTCACCATTACCGACAACGACACCGCTGGAGTCACCCTCTCCAAATCCACCGTCGCCGTGGCTGAAGGCGGCGCAACCGACACCTACACAGCGGTGTTGACCAGCCAGCCCACGAGCAATGTGACGGTGAATTTGGCTCCCAATGCCCAGCTCACCACCTCCAGCCCAGCCCTGACCTTCACAACCGCCAACTGGAATACGCCCCAAACCGTCACCGTCACGGCGGTGAATGATGCAGTCGCTGAAGGTGCTCATACCGGCTCGATCGCCCACACCACCACCAGCGCCGACACCAACTACAACGCCATCACCGTTGGCAGCGTCACAGCCAACATCACCGACAACGACACCGCCGGAGTCACCCTCTCCAAGTCCACTGTCGCGGTGGCCGAAGGCGGCGCAACCGACACCTACACCGTGGTGTTGAATAGCCAGCCCACGGGCAGTGTGACGGTGAATCTGACTCCCAATGCCCAGCTCACCACCTCCAGCCCAGCCCTGACCTTCACAACGGCCAACTGGAATACGCCCCAAACCGTCACCGTCACGGCAGTGGATGATGCAGTCGCTGAAGGTGCTCACACCGGCTCGATCGCCCACACCACTACCAGCGCCGACACCAACTACAACGCGCTAACGATCGCTCCAGTCACGGCCAACATCACTGACAACGACACCGCCGGAGTCACCCTCTCCAAGTCCACTGTCGCGGTGGCCGAAGGCGGCGCAACCGACACCTATGCCGTGGTGCTGAACACTCCGCCCACGAGCAATGTAACGGTGAATCTGGCTCCCAACGCCCAAGTCAGCACATCGATTACAAATCTCACCTTCACACCGGCCAACTGGAATATATCCCAAACCGTCACCGTCACCGCCGTGGATGATGCGGTGTTTGAGGGGCCCCATACCGGGGCGATCGCCCACACCACCACCAGCGCCGACACCAACTACAACGCGATCGCCGTCGGCGGCATCACGGCCAACATCACCGACAACGATGTACCACCCGCCCCGCCTGCACCCGCACCGGGCCCGGCTCCTGCGCCTACACCCACGCCTGTGCCCAGCATCCCGATCGTGGCGGCTCCCCCGGCTCCGGCTTACTTCTCCATCAACCTCGGCAACAACGGCCCCACCCTGCTCAACGCCACGGATGTTCCCGTCCGCTTCGGGGATAACCAAGATAGCGGCAATCCCTTCCAAACCCTGACGATCACCAGCCTCAGCCCCAATCCTCTGAAGTTGTTGGGCTTGGAGTTACCCGCCGGATTCAGCTTGGTTGACCCGCTGCCGGAAGTGGTGCTGCCGGGTCAGGCAGTTCCCATCACCCTCAAGCTCAGTGGCAAAGCAGGCGACTACTCAGGACAGTTTGTCCTCAAAACCGATGGCGAACCCCAATCCTATCGCCTCCCGCTCGTTGGCAAACTGCTCGTCGATTCCACGCCGCTTTCGGATCGGACACTGCCCGTTTGTCCCTGCGATACGTTGACGGATCCCACCATTCCCCAGTCCATCTCTCCCAAAACTGGCTCTGAGGGCAATGACTCCTTGGCCGGAACTCCCAACAGTGACCATCTCTTGGGGCTGACGGGCAATGACTTGATCAGCGGCCGACAGGGCACGGATTATCTCTTTGGTGGCGAAGGGGATGATTTCCTGTTTGGCGGTCGGGACTCCGATTGGCTCAATGGTGAGGTAGGTAATGATTTCCTCTCGGGCGACCTGGGCGCAGATACAGTGTTGGGCGGTGCGGGTAATGATGTGATCTTTGGCGATCGCAGCACGCCCGGGGAAACGGCAGAGTCAGGCACGGATCTGCTCTGCGGCGGTGACGGAAACGACACACTTTTTGGCAACCAACAGGCGGATACCCTCTGCGGTGGAATGGGTAACGATCTGCTCTTTGGCGGTCGGGGGGCTGATTGGCTGTTTGGCAGCGATGGCGATGATCTGCTCAGCGGCGATCGGGGCGAAGACACCCTAATTGGCGGCGCGGGGAGCGATCGCTTTGTGATTAGCGAAGGCACTGAGACGATTCTTGATTTTGAAGATGGAATCGATCGCCTGGTCTTACCCGTAGGCGTGGCTTTCGAGTCGCTCTCACTCTCGGTTAGCAACGGCTTCTTGAACCTCAGCAACGGCACAACACTGCTCGCCAAAATCGCCAACCTCACGCCCAACCAACTGACCGCGGCCGATTTGGCTCCAGCTCCGTTCTAGGCGCGTGTCCTAGGCGCGTGTCCTAGGCACGATCAATGGTCGGTGGATGGCAAAACCAGGGTTTTGGGGATTGGACGACAAACCCTGAACCCCTGGCCTGTCATGCTTGCCAAGACTGCCCAGAGCGTCTGGCAGCCCAAGTGTTAGACCTGTTGCGCCCCCAGGGCGATCGGCTCCCATTGGGGTAGAGTCGCCAGTCTGTACGCCATGACCCGCCGAATTGCGAGTCGCACGGTATAGTTACCCCAATCCGTTTTTCGCGCAACCATGTACGACAAGATTACGCCCCCCACCGTCGGTGAAAAAATTCGCTTTGAAAACGGTCAACCGATCGTCCCCGACAACCCGATCGTTCCCTTCATTCGCGGCGATGGCACGGGCATTGACCTTTGGCCCGCCAGCCAGCGCGTGCTTGATGCGGCGATCGAACAAGCCTACGGTGGTCAGCGCAAAATCTCCTGGTTCAAGGTCTATGCGGGCGACGAAGCCTGTGAAGTCTACGGAACCTATCAATATCTCCCCGAAGACACCCTCACGGCCATTCGGGAATATGGCATGGCAATTAAAGGCCCCCTCACGACTCCCGTTGGCGGCGGCATTCGATCGCTCAACGTGGCCCTGCGGCAAATTTTTGATCTCTACGCCTGTGTTCGTCCCTGTAAGTATTACAACGGCACGCCTTCTCCCCACAAAAGCCCTGAAAAACTGGACGTGATTATCTATCGGGAAAACACCGAAGATATTTACCTGGGCATTGAGTGGAAACAGGGCACTCCTGGCTGCGATCAATTGATTGACTTTCTGAACAATCAACTGATTCCCGAAACTCCGGAACTGAAAAATAAACAGATTCGGTTAGATTCCGGCATCAGCATCAAACCCATCAGCATCACCGGTTCCCAGCGCCTAGTCCGTCGGGCAATTCAAAACGCCCTGCGGTTGCCCAAAAATAAACAGGCCGTGACCTTGGTTCACAAGGGCAACATCATGAAATACACCGAAGGAGCCTTCCGGGATTGGGGCTATGCGGTGGCAACCGGTGAATTTCGTGCCGAATGCGTGACTGAGCGGGAATCGTGGATTCTGAGCAATAAAGAGAAGAATCCTGACCTGTCGATCGAGGACAACGCCAAGCTGATTGACCCCGGCTATGACAGCTACCCCGCCGAAAAGCGGGAAGCCATTTGCCAAGAGGTGCGCGAGGTTCTGGAAGCCATTTGGGACAGTCACGGCAACGGTCAATGGAAGGAAAAAGTGATGGTCAACGATCGCATCGCTGACAACATTTTCCAACAGATTCAAATTCGCCCCGATGAATATTCAATTCTGGCGACCATGAACCTGAATGGCGATTATTTGTCCGATGCGGCCGCCGCGATCGCGGGCGGTTTGGGCATGGCTCCGGGGGCTAACATTGGTGACAACGCAGCCATTTTTGAAGCCACCCACGGCACTGCGCCCAAGTATGCCGGATTGGATCAGGTCAACCCGGGATCGGTGATTTTGTCTGGCGTAATGATGTTGGAATTCATGGGCTGGCAAGAGGCGGCTGATCTGATTAAGACCGGTTTGGCCAAGTCGATCGAACAGCGAGAAGTGACCTACGATCTGGCTCGACAGATGGAGCCGCCTGTCAATCCGCCGCTGAAGTGCTCGGAATTTGCCAGCGCCATCATCAAAAACTTCGGCTAGGGCTTCATGGGCCAAGGGGCGAATCCGTTCCCAAAACAGTGGGTTCATCACCTGCTGTGCTGCGGAAGGACTGACCTTGGCCCCGCCTCGATCGGTTCCCGATCGATTTCCCTAATCAATTGCTGGTCAGTCATGGCCATGCCTGGCTGACCAATCCTGATCTCAATTTCCAATCCATCAATACTAATCAGCATGGAACCTGGAACCTCAAAGCGACTGGCTTTGATGGTGATTTTTAAGGGCGATTATTTAATGCTGATCGATGGTATAAACCATGACTTCATAGCCCAAATGGAATGAATTTCAAAGCGGCTTGCTGTTTAAAATTGTTTTGAAATTGGCCGAAGCGTCTACAAAAGACACTGTTAAGTTCTGGTTTATACAATTAGTCGCCTGTTTTTAAAAGTCGGGTTATGGTGATAAAGAATCCCTTCGTAGGGTTTTCTTCTCGGCCAATCTCGATCAAATTCAATTAATCGCAGTTTGCTGCGGTCTTTCGCCCCTTTTGAACAGAAGCGTGATTTGGAACGAATGCTAATGGATACCGTGACTGTGCAAGATTTGGCAGCCTATTTACGCGAACCGACCGGTCTGGTGCAACTGGTGGATGTGCGGGAGCCTCAAGAATTGGCCTTGTCGCAACTCCCTGGATTTATTAATTTGCCCCTGAGTGAATACGAACAATGGAGCACCATGATCGAATCAATCCTGAACTTTAATCAGGAAACCTGGGTGATCTGTCACCACGGGTTGCGATCAGCTCAAATGTGTCAGTGGCTGGAAGGGAAGGGCTGTCAAATCGTGAAAAACATCACAGGCGGCATTCATGCCTATGCCCTAGAGATCGATCGCTCAGTGCCCCTTTACTAGGTTTTCTTTGGAGTTACTGAGGTCTTTCAACTAAACAGATCGCAATTGGTTTGCTGATTGTTTGCTGGAATTCACTGAAGTTAATTGACGTGATCTGAAGTTGCTGAAATTGGCTGAAGTGAAGTGACTAAAGTTAACTGGTGTGATCTGAAAGTTGCTGAAGTTGCTCAAGTTAACTGATGTGATCTGAGTTGATCCCACACCACAAAACTCAGTGGGACAACTCACCGCTTGGGCAAGCTCGGTTGCGACCACGGGTTTTCGCTTCAAACAGGGCCAAGTCAGCCGCGGCCACCAGCGCCGAGGGATCTAAATTGGCACGCGGGATCAGACTGGCGGCCCCTAAGCTCAGGGTCACAATCGAAGCCACGGGCGAATAGGCATGGGGAATTTGCAAATCGCGGATGGTTTCGAGAATGCCATGCGCCACCGTCATGGCTCCGTCGATGTGGGTTTCCGGCAAAATCACCGCGAATTCTTCCCCGCCATAGCGAAACGTGAGATCCGTTGATCGCTTCACGGCCTGGGCGATCGAGCGGGCCACCTGGCGCAGACAATCATCCCCCGCCAAATGGCCATAGCGATCGTTATAGGTTTTGAACGAGTCAATATCACCCACCAAGATTGCCAGGGGCGATTGTTGGCGCAAGGCCCTTTGCCACTCTCGGGCCAGGGCCTCATCAAAACTGCGGCGGTTGGAAATGCCCGTCAGGCCATCCAACGTAGCCAGTCGCTCCAACTTTCGGTTGGCCAACTCCAACCGTCGATATAACTCCGCCTGTTGAATCGCGATCGCCAGTTGGCCGGCCAACTGCTTCAAAAACTCAATTTCCCAGGCTTGCCAACTGTGGGGTTCGTGCCACTGATACACCACCAACAGTCCCCACTGATCATCTCCAAGCGGATTAGGCGGATGTCCCGTGGTGGCCCCGCCCTCTGGGCGATCGTCCATTTTCAGCGGCAACACCGGCACCGCTTCCCCTCGCAAAATGGGCACGGCTAGGATGGCACGCACCCCCGCCTGGGCAATGGCATCCCGGTAAGCGGCCGGCCAGCGATCGTCCGCCAACACATCCTCCACCTCCCAAATCTCATGCTTCACGAGGTAGAGCAACCGCTCCAGGCCCGCCCCGTCGGTCACCGCCTCGCTGCCACAGACTGGAGGAGCGGCATCACGGCAATTCATCGCCGACAGCTCCAGTGCATGGGTGCTGGATGGGTCAGCGTCCGATCGACTCGCCATCCCCGCCGGAGTCAAGTGACGATAGATGGCCGTTTGATCCACCCCCAACACTTCGCGCACCGTTTGCACCGTCGTTTGCAGAATTTCCCCCAAATCTAGCGATCGGCGAATTTGCTGGGTCACTTGGCTCAGAAGTTGTTCCCGTTCCGCCTGTTGCCACAACAGGGCCTCCGCCTGTTGCCGTTCCGTAATATCCGTAATCACGCCCAGCAGTTGCCGTTGGGTTGAATTGGGCAACATCAAGGGCTTTTTAATGGTTTGAAACCAACGCACTTCGCCCGTTGAGCTGCGGCGTGGCTCCTGGGCAATATATTTTTCTTGCATGGTTTCAATGATCGATTCTTCCTCCCGCTGGCTATGTTGCACCTGGGCCGAGTTTCCGCCCAGTTCCGCTTCTGTTTTGCCCAGCATTCGCCCGGGCGTTGTGTTGTAAAACGTTGCCAAAGCTTCATTAACTAGGGTGAATCGCCCTCGTTCATCCTTCACAAAAATAAAGTTTGGGTTCGCGTCAACAATTGCCCGCAAAAACGACTCCTGCCGTTGCAATTCTTCGCGGTTGTGGCGCAGGTCATCCAGAATTTGTTGCCGCTCGATCGCATAGCGCATGGCCCGCGACAGCAAATTTGGCCGCAATTCATCTTTTAAAAGGTAGTCTTGGGCCCCTTCGCGCAAGGAAGCCAACCCGATCGCCTCGTCATCCAACCCCGTCAGCACCACGATCGGCACATCGGCCACCGCCGATCGCACCCGCCGAATCGTATCCAGCCCGTAGCTGTCCGGCAGGGCCAAATCCAACAGCACAATATCGTACCGCCGTTGATTCAACAGCGTCAGGGCATCGCTCAGGCGATCGACCCTTCGCCAACGAAACCCTTGGGTCGTCACCTTCGCCAAAATCATTTCCAATAATCGCGCATCCGTGGGATTGTCTTCCACGACCAGCACTTCAATCGCTGAGTCCCCCACCGCTGAATTAACCTCCTAGATCCTGTGGCCGCGCGATCGTGAGTGGCATAGCATGACTGACCTCAAATGACCTCGATCGTTGTCAACTTCAGCCTAACCACCCAAACCTCAACCCCCAAGGGGATTGATTGGCAAAATTGCCGCCACCGGTTTGCCTAATCATTTCCGCCCATGCGACTCCAGCAGTCCTCCCACCCAGAAAGCAATCAGACCTTGAGGGCGGTTGTCTAGCAGAATCCCAGTGATCCTACTCATTTAACCAACCCCATGACCAGAACTTTCCCAAAGGTAAAGGCAAAGTAAAGGCACAGCCGAACATCCTTGGAAGTTCGGCTCGTTAGGTCTATCTCATGCAAATTCCTGCCCTATACATCATGACCCATCTTTTTAAGACCAACCTTAAACTGGGAAGTCTTAGCAAGTGAGCTGATCAAACTCATGATTTTCGTCTAAGTATTAACGAGAGAAGCCTACCAATCAATATTCTTGGATTGTTTTTACGCTGTGATAGAAACATCACTGTCCTTGAATATTTTCAGGATCAATCATGCGCTCCCGATCGGTCAATTGTTCAGTATTAACCCAAATCAACCCAAGCATGGTCAAGGAATGTCTGGGCAATGTGCGAAATGCTACCAGAGTGATTACAGATTCAAATACAGCTCTTACCTCGCTGACTACGCACAGTTATCTATAGTTATTCGTAGGTATCTGTAGGGTGGCTAATGTCCACCTAATGATTGCTGCATGGCATCTGTGATATGGCGTACCGATTGTTCCGGGTAAAGGCTCTACATCAATTTTAGCTAACGATTCGATCGCCAGTGGTCAAGTTTAGTTATGCAAGCGGCTCATCCAATCTGTTCGGTTTCTTTGCAGGTAACAACCATATTAAAATCAACTAACTCGTCAAAATAAATCATCAAGTAAATAATCAAAATCAAGAACAAGAATTTGTATGATCTTACATCATCACTTCAAGTTTCATGTTGTCAGCAGCGAAAAATTATCTATTTTATTTTCAGAGTTTATTTTTAGGCTTCATTTTCAGGTTTTATTTCTGGTTTTTATTTCTGAGTTTTATTTTCAAACAGTAAACCGATGATGGCTTTTAGAACTTTGGAGAGGGTAATTTCACAGAACGTAACCAAAACGCCTCGATCGCCAATAGCGTTTCTAAAAGACTATGTAAACTATCTG
This sequence comes from Limnothrix sp. FACHB-881, assembly GCF_014698135.1. Taxonomy (NCBI): domain Bacteria; kingdom Bacillati; phylum Cyanobacteriota; class Cyanophyceae; order Pseudanabaenales; family Pseudanabaenaceae; genus Limnothrix; species Limnothrix sp. FACHB-881. Next base: position 35,820 of record NZ_JACJSN010000020.1, on the reverse strand, counting down.
GCTTGGTAATGTAGGCATTGGCTTGCAATTCATAGCATCTGCGAATATCTTCCTCTTGATCAGAAGTGGTCATCACAATGACAGGAATGATTTTGAGTGATGGATGTTTTTTAATTGCTTCTAAGACTTCATAGCCACTGCGACGGGGTAAGTTCAAATCTAACAGAATTAAATCGGGCCAGTATTTTTCAGGAACTAATGCTGTTTTCTCTAAAAACTTGATTGCCTCTTCGCCATCTCGCACCAAGTGTAATCGATGGGGAATGTTCAGCCGCCCAAACAGCCTTTCTGTTAGCCTGGCATCAACCGCTGAGTCTTCAATGAGTAAAATTTCAATATTTTTTGCTGGCATTATAACGACATCCTAACAATCTGGTCACTGCCTGCTCATTTGCTGAAAGGGGTAATGATTCTGAAATTGGGGGTCATTATTAATGGAATTATATTCCTATTGACTCATCATTTCATTCACTCACAAACTCACTCATTCACCAATCCTTCGATCGATCAACAAACCCTGCACAGCCCGATCGAGAACCCCTCAACTGAGAAATCCTGCTGTTGTCTGGCAATTACTCCATTAAACCCACTCAACTAATTCAGCCCCTTGCACTCATGGCACTCATTGGGCTGGCCCAACTCAAACGATTGGGCAATTTAATAACAATCATTGGCTTTAATGACACGGTCGAAAACCCATGGCACGGGCGATCGAGCGGAATTAAACATCAATCCTACAGGGTTGCGATCGCTAGCTGGGGCTAAAACTTAGCTCAGTGATGGGAATGGTTTCGGGCTGGTCGGGAATCGTAAACCAGAATGACGATCCTTGGCCGAGTTGAGATTGCACCCCGATCGAGCCACCGTGACGCTCGATAATTTTCCGACAGATGGCTAACCCAATGCCAGTCCCTTCATATTCTTCACGGTTATGGAGTCTTTGGAAAATATTAAAAATTCGCTCGCTATATTGTGGGTCAATTCCAATGCCATTATCAATGACCTGAAAACGCCAATGATGTTCTTCGTGATTGGCAGTAATGGTAATGACAGGATTGGATTTGCCCCGAAATTTTAGGGCATTGCCAATGAGATTTTGAAAAAGCTGTGCCAATTGCATGGAATCGGCCAAAACAATGGGCAAATTTTTAGCCTGAATAGTAGCCTGATTATCTTGAATTGCTAGTCGTAAATTATTAAGTACGATCTCAATAATCTGGCTGCAATCAACCGGTTCTAGGGTTCGGCCGCGAGTTTCCACTCTGGAATAGGCCAAAAGATCTCGAATCAATTGGCGCATTCGTTGGCCGCTGTCGATGATGAATTGCAAATATTCTTGGGCGTTTTGATCAAGTTGGGGGGCGCATTCTTCCGTGAGCATTTCTGAGAAGGCAATGATGCCACGCAGGGGTTCTTGCAAGTCATGGGAAGCGACGTAGGCAAATTGCTGGAGCTGTTCGTTGGAGCGCCGCAATCCTTCAATGGCTCTGGTGCGTTCTTCAAGGAGGTGGGCTTGGTAAAGGGCAATGCTCAGTTGTCCGGCCAGTTGTTGCAACAGGTCAATTTCAAAGGAAGTCCAATGCCTTGGCCCCTGACATTGCTGAAGGCACAGCAGCCCCAACAGAATGGTGGCCGGTTGTAGCCGATCGGTCAGCACTTCCGGGGGCACAAATCCAAGGGCACTGGGATTGAAGTGAACGGCGGCGATGGTGACGGGGACGATCACTTGGCTACGAATGCTGAGGCTGTCGATGCAACTGCGCTGCTCGGGGGACAGTTGCAGTTGGGTGAGGTCGTCTTCGCAGGAAATTTGCCCCTGCCAGTAGCGATCGAGGTTGGGGTGGGTGTTGTCTAGGTTGAGGGTGCAACACCAGGTGTGGCTGGGGTCGATCGCCCCGAAGGGCTGGGCGATGGCTTCGGCGGCGATCGATCCGTTGCCGTCCGCTTGGCAACGGTAGAACATCACGCGATCGGCTTTGAGGGTTTTTTGCAGTTCGCTGACCGTGCGCCCCAAGATCACTTGAATATCCAAAGATTGGCGAATTTTGAAGGCGATCGAGGCGAGCAGTTGCCGATAGCGGTTTTGGTTGTTGCGCTGGAGGGCGGCTTCTCGCTCTTGGGTAATGTCGCGGGCGCTGCCCAGGAGCTTAATCACGCGGTTCCAGGCATCGCGGATGGGAACTAAGCTGGTGTGCCAAATTCGCTGTTTACCCCGAATCATCAGCTCTTCTTCGCAACGGATGGTGTCCCGGCCGGCAACACAGGCTCGAAACCGAGCAATGATCGGCGTGGCACAACTGGGGGGAAACAGGTCTTGGGGCGATCGGCCGATGATGTGGGTGGCGCGGTGTTCCAAGGCCCGTTCAAAGGCGGGGTTCACGGTTTCGTAGGTGAACCGTCCGTCTGGGTGGACATTGACCAAAAAAATTCGTTCGTCTGATCGCTCAAAAATGCTGGAGTAGAGCGCTTCTGAGGCTCGCAGCCGATCTTGGGTGGCTTGGCGATCGTACCAGGCATAGATGGTGTCCCCAATGGTTTGCAGAATTTGCAGGTCTTGGGCTAACCAGGAACGCGCTTGATGAACACAAAGCACCAAGGCTCCCCAGAGGGCATCCCGGCGATCGTGAATGGCGGCAATGAGCACGGAGTTGGCCCCCAAGCAATTGAGCCACTCGGTCACGGCGGAATCTTCCGATTGCAGGGCCTGTCGGGATTCAATCACCACGGCTCGATCGCGCCCTAATTGCTCAGTCCAAAGGGGCGGCAAATGGCCGCCAAGGCGGTTAAAGTCTCGTACCACGGGCATTTGATTCTCTTCATGCCACTCGCAGGCCAGGTTCAAAAGGGGGCGTTCCATGGGCCCATGGAGCAGCAAGACCCGATCGGCCAACATGGCTCGCCCCACCGCTTCCAAAACAGACCCAAACCGCACATCATCATCGGCAGTCACCAACAGACGCGCCACATAGGCCACCACACTTTCCAGGCTGAGGCGATAGCGCAAGTCTGCCTCAACCCGCTTGCGATCGCTCACATCCCGAATGGCCACGGCATAGGCCGGCTCCCCCAACCACTCGATCGGGGACACATTCAAATCGCCCACGCCCACGGAACCATCGGGGTGCAGAATATCAATTTCTGTGGTTTTCTCGGAGCCGATTGGAATCCCAAGGTGCTCGCCCACCAACTGTTCCGGCGATCGCCCAAAAAGCTGACAGGCCGCCGGGTTGGCATAGTCAATTCGCCCCTCGCGGTTCACAATCACGATCCCATCGATCGTGTGATCCAACACCTGATCCAAGACCGCTAACCAAGATTGGGATGCAGCTTGAGACCAATCGGCTGCTCCCAAGGCTGGCAGGCGATCACCTTGAATAGCCGTAATTTCGCCCTCAGTGGGCACTATTTTCGGCCTGTTGCCCTCGGCACTCGGGGCGAGCGGCATGGCAACCGTCTCGATCGAGTTTTCGGGGTTAATTTCAGGGTTAACTCCGGGGCTGGTATCAACGTTAATTTCGGGGTTAATTTCGGGGCGAATTTCAGGATCAGAGCTGGTTTCCGGTCCAATTTCCGGTTCAATCTCAGGTCTAATTTCAGGGCCGGTTAATAAACTCTCAGCGGCCATCCCGGCCCGATCGCTGCTAGGGCCCGAAAAAATGCCCCCCAAGGCAATTCTCAAGCCAGGTAGCACGGTGGTTGACGGCACTCTGGGCCGCTGACCGGCGGGGTTGGCCGGTGAAGCTTGCGGTTGCCAGCCCATTGGCGCGGATGATGGCAACCCGATCGTCAATTCTGAATCATCACTGGGCTGCAATCCTGATTCTGAACTGGCTGCCAAGTCCGCTATCCATGGGGCGATCGGATGGGTGGAGTCATTATCTTCCCGATCGCGGTCTTCCCGATCGCAACTGGCCGTGGCGAGCAGGGGTTGCTCGATCGAAGGCAACCCTGGGGCGCAATTGATGACCACACCGGGGATGATGCCCGGAGTTGCCCCCGTCTTCGAGTGAGAAGCTGGGTTAATCGTCGAGTTTTCGATCGGGCTTGCGATCGGGCCGCTGGCTAATTGGGTTCCTGAATTTGGTTTCTCCGCACTGGCCCGCACAATCACCGCAGCCGAATCCGCGATTTCACCCATTTCTTCCGCAAAAGGAGCCGCCAACGCCAACTGCCGCTCCCAATTGGCCAACACCCCTTGCACCAACCGCAACGATCGCCCCAACCGGATCAGGCCTCCCGTCGCCGCCAACGCCGACCACACCAAAGCATCCAGCGCACCCGCCTCAATGGCCGCCACCTCCGCAGCGGGCGAGTCCACCAACACCACCAACAAGCGGGCGATCGAAACCTGATATTGTTCATCAACCATCCCGGACAAGGGCATTGCAACCGGTGACCCAGAGGGGAGCAAACACCGCCACAACGGCTCTCCCTGCTCATTCACCACCGCCCCATCCACCACCAACAACCCCGTTGGCCACAGGGAACTATCATTCGCCAACCATTGCTGCTGGGCGATCGCCCCGTCAACGATCGAAGCGGCCTGGGCCCAGTGCGTATCCACCTGCGCCAGCCACTGCACCACCTGCTCTGCCCGATCGCGATCGGCACAGACTACCGTTGTTGGCAAAACCCGATATTCCATCTCCCAATGGTACGCAGAACCGCCAATCGCGTGCTGCAACCTCAAACACCCAAATTAGACTTCAATCACACCACAAATTTTGCCAACTATCAATCTTGGCAGCTATTGTTAACGACCATGCTCCCAAATGCTTTCAGTGGTTAAATGAACCATGAATGCCGATCAAGGGCTAGCGAAAGTCAGCAACTTTCCAGTTCTTGATGCGCCATTCCTCCGCTCTTGTGAACTTTCACTCTTCTTTAGACTTTTTCCTCAGAGCCATGGCCGAATCTCTCGCGCTGATTGACGATGACAACTGGGCTGCCAACTTAGAGCAAGTGATTCGTAATGCTCAAGATGGCGATACCATCATTGTTCCCAACTTCTCAGTTCAAGCCCTTGCTGAACGAGCCAAGGATGAATTATATCCTGATAAATTACTGCTCTTTGTGGTTCCAGAAACTGCCAACTCCGAAGCCAGCAATTAAGAGCAATTAATCTAACTTCATCAAACACTAATCAACAGTCCGTGCAAAATCAATTCAGGAACTTACAGAAACTTAATTGCTCCAAAGCATTCATTTAAGTATCCAGTCAGTTATTGATCTGCTTGATTGTGTTGGATGACTTGATTATGTTTGATGACTTGATTGCGTTTGGTGATGCGTTGGGCTTAGGCCAGAACCAGAGCAACTGTGGCCAAATCGTTTGCAAAACCAAGGCGGTTCCCGATCGCCAGTGGTCGGGAGCCGCCTGTTGTTGTTTGAGGATTTGTAACCGGTGACTCAGCGATCGCCAGTAGGCGATCGAGAACCCCGCCAAATAGGTGGCCAAAATCAAACCCAAACCATGCTGAATGAAAAACTGAATGAGAAAACTTTCCCAGTGATGCCCAAGAATCATCGGAATGGCGACACGATTGCTAATAGTTACTCAATGAGTTCAAAATCTTGAAGAAATTTTGACAAAACTGAGCAAGCCCATTATATCGGAAGGCTAGATATCGTGAGGCCACATATTCCAGGGGCAGATGGTGCAGGGTCAGATATCACGGGACGCAAGCAAGCTAGATATCCAAAAGCTCAGGAGCAAACTAATTGCTCAACCCATTATTGCTCAACCCATTACCGAACTAATTTGCGCAACTGAGCCAGCCACGGCGCACAGCATGAACAATTCGATCGATTGCAGCCAAATCTTCGAGATCTAACGAGCAGCTCAACAGAGCACGGGACAGACCCCAGCGATCGCTCATGGTCAAGCACCGGGATTCCCAAACACGCGAAAACAGTTCTGCCAACATATCTTTGTAGAACCAGGTTGTTTGCGACATGTCTGTGAACCTCCCAGGGCATTTCAGAATTGGATTGCTAACAAAAAATTCGATGTTGATGTATCGGGTTTCAGTGCTCAGTGCCATGATCTTTGGAGTTGGTTAAGGGTTGGCGAAACAGGACAAAAGCCAGCTATGGGAGACAACTAATTTTTAAGAGTGATGAAGGCACTGGGCACTTGCGAATTAGTTATCTCGATGACATTAAATATGCCGTGATTTTGGCTTGAACGTTGTGATTCATCTGTAATTCAAGCCGTGATTATTTCCCCGCAATCGCGTGACGAAAGCCCATGATTGTGGGTGGTAATTTCACAGGCCAAGCGTGATCCACCGACAGAGGTGCTGTGATCCCGATCGCCCGGTGATCCCCCGCCGGGGCCCAACCCCTTGGGGCCGCCACCTCTTGCCCGCTGCCAACCGCAATGCCCATCGCCCATCTGGGATGATTGAGAAGGCTCGTTTGGATTCCGAGATCACCAATGCCTTTCGCCGATTCCTTCAGCCTGGGTTCAAGCTTCACCGCGCGATCGCCCCGGAGCAGTCACACCTTGGCTCAACTTCCATGCATTTCTGGGCAACCGCGATCGCGTCAAAACTTACAGAATCACGGCCAGCCCCTGCGTTATCACGGGCTAAGGGGCGATCGACTCCAACCCCCGAGCCTCGGCCAGCGATCGCCCAACCCGATTCACCCTTTATTGGCCCAACCCCGAAAGCCCATGACTCGGCCCACGCATCCGCCTATGAATGTGGACTCCTACGATCCAGGGGACTTTTACGATGAGATGTTTGCCGGCCCCGGTCAGCCCCGCCCCGAAGCTCAATTTTTGGTCGATCGCCTCCGATCGCTATCGGCCGCCGAGGTAAGCCAACGCCAAGAAGCAGCTCAAATTGCCCTCTTCCGGCAGGGGGTCACCTTCAATGTGTATGGAGCCAGCGAAGGTGTTGAGCGAGCCTTTCCCTTCGATATCATTCCGCGCATTATTAACGCCCAAGAATGGCAAACCCTCGAACAGGGTCTGAAACAGCGAATTCATGCCCTGAATTGCTTTTTACAGGATATCTATAGCGACCAAAAAATTATTTCAGATGGTATTTTGCCCCACGATTTAATCGAATCAGCCAAGGGCTTCTTGCAGCCTTGCATGGGATTGCAGCCCCCCAAGGGCATTTGGTGCCACGTGACCGGAACCGACTTGGTGCGCGATCGCCAAGGGCAGTTTTATGTGCTCGAAGATAACCTGCGCTGCCCGTCGGGCATTTCCTACGTTTTGGAAAATCGGCGCGTGATGAAAAGCACCTTCCCTAAGGTCTTTGAAAACGCCAACATTCAGGCAGTGGATGAATATCCGTCGCGATTATTGGAAACGCTGCTGAACCTTACGCCTGATCGCCTGGCCAATCCCACCGTCGTTGTGCTCACGCCGGGAATCTACAATTCCGCCTATTTCGAGCATTCTTTCCTGGCTCAACAAATGGGCGTGGAACTGGTGGAGGGGCGAGACCTAGTGGTGGCCGATGGTTATTTGCAAATGCAAACTACCAAAGGCCTGCAACGGGTGGATGCCATTTATCGGCGGATTGACGACGACTTCATCGATCCTCAGGTGTTTCGCCCCGATTCTATGTTGGGCGTGCCTGGGCTAACGGATGTGTATCGATCGGGACGAGTGGCGATCGCCAATGCGCTGGGAACCGGCGTGGCCGACGACAAGGCAGTTTATGCCTACGTGCCCAAAATGATTCGCTACTACCTGAATGAAGAGGCCATGATCCCCAACGTGCCCACCTATCTTTGTTGGGAACCGGCGGACTTGACCTATGTGCTGGAACATTTGGATTCATTGGTGGTCAAGGCGGCCAACGAATCCGGGGGCTATGGCATGTTGATTGGCCCCCAATCCACCGCCGAACAACAGGCCGATTTTGCCGATCGAATCCGGGCCAACCCCCGCAACTACATCGCCCAACCCACCCTCTGTCTGTCGCGGGTTCCCACCCTGCTCGATGGGGAGTTTGAGGGCTGCCATGTGGATTTGCGCCCCTATGTTCTCTACGGGGAGGATATCTATGTGCATCCCGGCGGTCTGACACGGGTGGCCCTGCGTCGGGGATCGCTGGTGGTCAACTCTTCCCAAGGGGGCGGCTCCAAGGACACTTGGGTGTTGATGGATTAGGCATTGCAATCGAAAAAAATCACCCAACCGATCGGGCTGGGTGACTCTTGAATTGCCTTTTTGGCACGGGATCCAGAAACCTGAATCCCAAATTTGCATAGAAGTGGGGAATCTGGCCCCAACGAACCTAAGCTTGGCGAGAGTAGTACTCAACCACCAGCAGTTCGTTGATTTGCAGCGCCACCCACTCGCGATCGATTACGCTGTTCACCTTGCCGGTCAACTTTTCCTTGTCAAATTCCAGGTGGCTGGGCATGTTGGCCAAACCGGGGAATTGCAGGTTGTTTTCCACAATTTTGCGCGATTGATCTTTCGGCCGCACCGTAACCACGTCCCCAGGACGGCACTGGTAGCTAGCCACGTCCACGCGCCGGCCGTTGACCATGATGTGGCCATGGTTCACCAACTGACGAGCGGCGGGAATGGTGGGAGCCATGCCCAAACGGAACACGGTGTTATCTAGGCGCATTTCCAGCAGTTGCAACAGCACCGTTCCCGTGGAACCGGCTGCCCGACGAGCTTTCCGAACGTAGCGCAACATTTGGCGCTCGCTGACACCATAGTTAAACCGCAGCTTTTGCTTTTCTTCCAAGCGCACGGCATATTCCGAACGCTTTTTGCGGTTTTGGCCATGTTGTCCGGGCGGGTAGGCACGCTTGGCACTCTTGCGGGTCAAACCCGGCAGCTCGCCCAAACGACGCACAATGCGGAGACGCGGACCTCTGTATCGAGACATAACTAAGACTTTAGATTCCTTTCCTTGTTGCGGTTTTTGCGCCTAATCGACAACGGGAAGGACGGTTGGAGATCAAGCAACGCAAGCTTCTGAGCCAGAAAGCTTATGACAAACGTGCCAGCCGCGGCATACGTTTCCAGACTGACCAGTATACAGGTATTGGCGCGATCGCCCTAATGTTTTGCGCAAAATTCCCGCGCATTTTTTGCGTGGCAACGGCGCAGTCATACGGGCTGAATTTTTGGGGCCATTGCTTGGCGGACTTGGATGATTCTGTTGGCTGGGCCGATCAATCCAAAATCGCCCGGGCTGATCGGTGGTTTGGCCCTGGATTGTGGATCCCTGTGCGATCGACCGGTGAGGTGGCCGCCGGATTCCGGTGAGTCTCGGGCTAGGATAGGACAATTGCGAATGCCGGGCGATCGCCCCAAGGGGCCAGGCCCTCGCGCCGATTTCCCATCATCCGATTGCAAACTGCCCGATCGGGTCTGTCAACCAGGTTCCTTCTGAATCCTTCCCCCGTTTGCCCATGCAACAAGATCCACCCTCATTGCCCACGGAGGTGATCGTCACCCACCCTCGTGAGTCCCTCGGTGATGTGCAACTTGATTGGCATCCTCAGCCCGGCAGCTACTTAGACTTGGCCGGCAAGACCTACGCAGTCTTGGAACGACACCATCGCTATCAACTGCGATCGGGCCGCTACCATCTCTACAAGATTGCGTTGCATGTACAGGCAACCCAGCGCCCCTCGGAGCAAAATTTCTTTGAAGGTCAATGGATCATTGGCGATCCGCGCTGTCGATTCAATGCGCGATCGGAACTGCTCCGTTGTGCCGTGAACCCGTCGGGCCCCTGCTTGGGCTGTCGCTCCTTTGAACTGATTCCTAAGCGGGCCTAATGATCCAGATGATCAAGCCCCATTCAGCCTAGCTGGGTTGAGCTGTCTGGGCCTAAATCATGGGGGGATCCCGCAGTTGGCGAGATCCCCCCCAAATGTTCAAGCGGCAGTTCAGGGCTCGGCCTCAAAGCACTAGCTTCAAAATGCCAGTTTTAAAACGCCAACTTTAAAACGCTACCCTTAAAACTCCAACTGCCGATCCCGATCGCGGTAAAAATTCGGCTCCGATTCTGGGCCACCTTGCATCCGAGCTTTGGCCTTGGCGGCACTGCGCTTCAGGGATTGCAGTCGCGATTCATACCGGCTGCGCAATTTCTTTTTGGGGGTTTGTTCCACCAGAGTTTTCAGGGCGCTGCCCAAACTTTTGTAGGCATTGGGCAAGGAATAGCCAAACCGAGCGGCTAGGGCGATCGCCTTTTCATCGGCCTCGATCGACTCTTTCAGTTGTCGATCGCTGTTGTTTTTCTGATAGAGCCGCCAGCCAGACACCCCACACAGCCCCAAGGCCAACAGCAGCAACAGGCCGTCTTGTACCCACAGTTCACCCACCGCACCGCCTAGCCCGATCGCCAGGGCCGCCATTTCCCAGCCGTCGCGCGGGATGGTGTCGTTTTGAATGCGGGCCACCTCGTGCCAAAACAGCAAATTGCGCTGATCCTTCGCGAATTGCTCCCAGGCCACCAAATCCACCTGAATTTCCACCTGATCCTTGCCGATTTCTTCGCAACGAATCAGGGGCGGATTCACGTCCATGGCCTTTTCAACGGTTACCCAGCTCTGTAGCTCAGGGGGCAACAGGCTTTTGAGTCGTCGAAGTTCGCTGAGATCCGATCGAGCTGTGGAAAACGAGGTCATTGCAACTGGTATCCAAACCGAAAAAGCACCGGAAACAACCCGAATCTAGCTGGGGAGAGCAACCCACCCCGGCATCCGTCGATCAACTGTTCTAAGGTTCTGGGCAAGGTTCTGGACAATGGCGATCGCACCCTGGGCTGGTGGCTCCGTTTAATGGGAATTAATGGAAACCAAGCCATCGATCACTGGGGAACCTTGTCCGGCTCTGGCTGATCAGGGGCCCATGCCAACTTGCGGAACAGTGCTCGTTGATTGGTGATCTGATCGGGTATTTGCAGTATATCGCGCCCCGTTTCCGGCTCCCGGTCGCCAATCGCACATCTTCAGCGGTTGCCATGGGGTTCTGCCACGGTTCCACCACCATTGGCCAGGGTTCGATCGGGTGGGGCGCTGGGCTGGATTGTGCCACTGGCAACCCTAACCGCTGATTCCCATTGACCAGACCCTAATCAGCAAAAACGCCCTTGTGCCAAGCGACAAGAGCGTTCCCAATCAACAGGCAGCCAAAATTACATCGACGAACCAAGACCGACGTAAGCGCCATAGAAAAACAAACCGACAACACCGATGACACCAATACCGGCGATCGTGCCGACAACCCACAGGGGAATTCGTCCGCCTCCAGACACAGCCGTGACCTCCTTAGTAAGGAAATAGGGTTTGATGAGGACGCGCCACTAGAGCGCATCACACTGATAGTTTCCCCAGCTCAGGGCTGGAGGATGTTGATCATTCGTTGATCATTCGTTGACCATTCAACGATCATTCAACGAATGCTTCATCAATTCAGCAGCCAATCAGCAGCCAAGGCTTAAGCCGGAGCTTAAGTGCTTGCGCGGCTCAGTTGACCAGCCTAGTTGAAGAAGTAGCTGGACATCAAAATGCCAATCACGAAAATAAACAGCAGACCTAGATAGAGCGAAGTCCGGTTCAGCTCTACGGGTTGCTTGTTGGGGTTAGGGCTACGTTCCACAGTGACAATCTCCTAGCGCTGAATGAACTGCATGGCCGCGATCGCGCCCAGGAAGAACACCGTCGGTACTGCCAGTGCGTGAACTGACAACCAACGAACGGTAAAAATCGGGTAAACAACGGGCTGGTTGGGATTCTGCGTCGCCATGATTGTTAAAAACGCTCAATAACTACTTCTGCAAGAACTGATCAATCTGAGTCTTAGCGCCTTGACGGATTTGCACGATCGGCACTTCGGTGCGCGTCTCGGTGAAGTATGCGTTGGGGCGGGGCGTTCCGAATGCGTCGTAGGCCAAGCCCGTGCTGACAAACAACCAACCAGCGATAAACAGAGCCGGGATGGTGATGCTGTGGATGACCCAATAGCGGATGCTCGTTACGATGTCCGAAAACGGACGCTCACCAGTTGATCCAGATGACATAGTCTCTTTAGTCTTCTCTCAATGGAAAATTAAACAAGAGCTAGCGGCTTGCCCAATCATTCAACCCGGAAACCGCTGAGTTTTGGGAACTTCAGCGACGGCCGGAGAATGGGCAATTGCTGGTTTCCATGATACAGAACGGGGGAAAAACTCCACAAGCCAATCCTGGGCGATCGAGCTTTTTGCGAGGGGCGGCGGGGATCGGGCGATCGCTGGGGATGCGTCTCGCGATTGTCATGAACCGGCACATGAACCGGCACATGAACCGATGCAGAAACCGGCGACTAATCCACCAGCGATCGAGCACCAACAACGCTCCCGGCCGCAACTCACCGAAAATCGATGGGCAAAGCCGCGATCGCCTTAGCTGGCAGCCGGAGCTGCGGTATTGAGCTTGGCTGTGTCATAGCGCAAGATTACGCCGTTTTGGCCCAGCACAAAGCCCTGATCCTGCCCAAAGAACAGAATTCGGTAGAAATTGGAGGGCACATCGCCGACGGCGCGATCCTTCTGCCAGGTTTTGCCACCGTCATAGCTGGCGAGCAAATCGCCGCTCCCCCCAGTAATCCACAGTTCCTGATCATTGCGATAGGCCAAGTCCAGCAGCCCAAGGCTGTTGCGCAGTTCGGGGCTGGTGGTGGCGGCCCAGGTTTCCACATCGGTGGGACTGCTGAATTGCACCTGGCCCCCGCGTGCGAGAGACCACAGGCGATCGTCAGGGCCAAAGCCCATGTTTTGCAGACGGCGCGAGCTGTTGCGGTTGTGTTGCTGCCAAGCTTCATCGCCAGGAGTCCAGGTGGAGTAGTAGCTCCCCCGCGAGGAAACGGAGACGTATTTACCGCTGCTCGATCGGGAAACGTTGCGCACCACCCCGATCGACTCTTGCACCATGGCTTTCCAGTTGCGGCCGCCGTCTGTGGTGCGGTAAATGGCTCCCAAGTCGGTCATCATTTCGGCCTGCTGGGATCCCAAAGCCACAATCAAGCGTGGATCGCCGGGCAGTTGGTTGCTGAGGGGAATTTCCGACCAGGTTTTACCCTCATCGGTGGTATGCAGCAGGATGGCGGGCTTACCGACAATCCAGCCCTCCTTGCCCGAGAAACTCACGGACTCCAAGTTATAGGGCGAGTCACCCAAATCCAGGGACTTATCGGCCCAAGTTTTACCACCGTCGGTGGTTTCCAGGATGGTGGCCCCTTTACCCACCATCCAGCCGTGGGGCCCCTTGCCCACCAGGGTCACATCCAACATGGTTTGTTCGGTGGGCAGGTTAATCACCTCCCAGGGGTTGGCCGCTACGGAGTCAATTTTGCGAGCGGTGCAGCCCACGCAAAGCAGGGCCGCAAACAGGACAGGCAATAATTTGGGGAATAGATTACGAAGCCAGTGGGTCATGGGATGAATGGGATGATGAGGTGACCGGAATCGAGAGTTTCGGTGCGGTCTGAAAGGGGTGCTCAGCGGGAATTAGCCAAGGGAGCTGCCTTGGGCTAATTCAGACCATAAAAGCTCAGGAGCAACAGAATTCCCAGGCCCAAAACGCTGAAAATGAGGACGTTTTTTGCACCGGGAGTGAGGGTGTTAACCCCAATGCCGTAGCCGAGGTTTTCGTCAAATCCGGAGGCTTTGCCGGCGGGGCCGATGCTTTTGAATTGATATTTTTTCACGCCACAAACGGGACAGCGCCAATTTTCAGGCAGGGTCTCGAAGGGGGTGTTGGGGGCCACGTTCCGACGCTCATCCCCCTTGCCGGGTTCGTAGACATAGCCACAGGAGCGGCATTCATAGCGATCGGGCGGGGCGGGGGCGGCCGGTTCCGAGGAGGTGGCCTCGATCGCGCTGGAGTCGGCAGCCGCGATCGATTCGATCGGTGAGTCCTCTGGTGGATGAGTCATGGGTTGCGACAGGAAGCGTGAAGATCGAAACGACGGGAATTCAACCGAGCCGATCGAGGTCAGGACTCGATCGGATTTAGCCCCATGGAGCCGGGCACAGGCCCATGCTCCGCCACCGTTAACCTGGGCTAGTTAACGTGGGCTAATTACTGGGATTAAAAGATTGTCTTAACGATTATCGCACAGGCGCGATCGCCCCTCTGGTCTAGGCTCTGGGGCGATCGACCCTGCGCAAAATCCCCGAAAAAGCCATCAAATCCCCAGCATCCAAAGTTTTCATCGATTCGTTCATGTCAGAATAATGAGCGCCAGCTTCCAGCAGCTTCCAGCAAGTGATGGCCAGCCCTTGGGTTGGCAAACCCTGGGTGAATCCGACCCCAGGTTGGGAAAAAAGGCGCTGATCCCCGCTTTAGAGTTCTCCAGCAGTACCCCCAGATATGTTTACGCTGAGTGGCTATGAATACTTTCTAGGCTTCCTGCTGCTTTGCGGCATTGTGCCTGTGCTTGCCCTAGGTGCTTCTGCCGTTGTGCGCCCCAAGCGTCCTGGCAAGGAACGGCGCACGACCTACGAATCAGGGATGGAGCCGATCGGCGGAGCTTGGATTCAGTTCAATATCCGTTACTACATGTTTGCACTGGTTTTCGTGGTCTTTGACGTGGAAACCGTGTTTCTATACCCCTGGGCGGTGGCTTTTAGCCGCTTGGGTCTGTTGGCTTTCATTGAGGCCCTGGTCTTCATTGCCATCCTGGTCATTGCCCTTGTTTATGCCTGGCGCAAAGGAGCGTTGGAATGGTCGTAACACCGAACCCTAACCCGATCGAGTCCGTAGGTCGCCCGCAGATCACGCAAGATCTGTCGGAAAACGTGATTTTGACCACGGTGGATGACCTCTACAACTGGGCGAAGTTGTCGAGTTTGTGGCCGATGCTCTATGGCACGGCCTGTTGCTTCATTGAATTTGCAGCCCTGATTGGCTCCCGTTTTGACTTTGACCGCTTTGGACTGGTGCCCCGCTCCAGCCCGCGCCAGGCGGATTTGTTGATCACCGCCGGAACGATCACCATGAAAATGGCTCCGGCCCTGGTGCGCTTGTATGAGCAAATGCCAGAGCCGAAATATGTGATCGCCATGGGCGCTTGCACGATCACGGGTGGCATGTTCAGCGTGGACTCACCTTCGGCCGTGCGCGGTGTGGATAAGTTGATTCCGGTGGATGTGTATCTGCCCGGTTGCCCGCCCCGTCCGGAAGCGATCGTGGATGCGATTATCAAGCTGCGCAAAAAGGTGGCCAATGAGTCGCTGGCGGAGCGCGGAGCCACGGCCCAAACCAACCGCTACTACACGATCGACCACCAAATGAAGCCAACTTCGCCGATTTTGACCGGTCGCTATTTGCAAGAGCCGGGCCGACAAGCCCCGCCCAAGAGCCTGACCGACGCGATCGGGCTGCCCGTGCCGCCCGCGCTGTTGACCGATCGGGCCAAACAGGAAGCTTAGGAGACGCAACGCATGGCCGACGAAACCCAACCCACCGATCTCGCCACCAACGAAGCCGGTGCGATCGCCCTCAAAGGGGACATTTCCCAATGGCTGACCAGCAACGGCTTCGGTAACGAACTGCTGGAAATCGATGATTTGGGCGTGGAAGTGATCAAGGTCGATCGGGACAAATGGCTCCCGATCGCCACCGCCCTCTACGCCTACGGGTTTAATTACCTCCAATGTCAGTGTGCCTACGACCTGGGCCCCGGTGAAGACCTCGTGAGTCTTTATCACCTGGTGCAGGTGGCCGACAACGTGACCAAGCCCAAGGAAGTGCGTGTCAAGGTGTTCCTGCCGCGTGCCAATCCAACCGTAGCCTCGGTCTACTGGATCTGGAAAGGCGCTGACTGGCAAGAACGCGAAGCCTACGACATGTACGGCATTGTCTACGAAGGTCACCCAAGCCTGAAGCGGATTCTGATGCCAGAAGATTGGGTGGGCTGGCCCTTGCGCAAGGACTATATCTCGCCGGACTTCTACGAACTTCAGGATGCCTATTAGGCCGTCCCAATCAACGATACTCAAAGCCCTCGGATCGCGATTTGATCGATCCGAGGGCTTTGCAGCATATGGGGAATAATCAAAAGGTTGAAAAATCAAAAAGTTGAAAACACTCGCTGATCGGCTACACAAGAGCCACGCAAATATAACCGGCTAGTTGGGCAAGCTATTGCGATTTGCGCCGTCCCGCGCCTGATTTTGGTTATTTGCCGGAGTGCCGCCACGCTGGTTGTTAGGGCGATTGTTCGATCGCCCCGGAGCCTGGCCAGCACCGGGTGTGCCAAAGCGAGCCGACTGCACCGCTCCTGTATTACCCAGCTTCCGTTCTGTGCCCTCGTTGTAGCTCAGGAATGTCCCTCCCGCATTGCCCGTCACCACCACCACATTGCGCTGACCCGTCACCAAACGCTGGGTTCCTTCGGGCAAGACCCCTTCATAGGTCACCTTGCCATCGGTCAGAATTCGCACCCAAGAGCGGGCCGTGAGCCGCACATTCACCCGCACTGGGGCGATCGGGGCCAGATTGAGCCGCTGTGGAAAGCGAATTTGGCTAGCAATTCCCTGAGCCACCAACACCCCGTCACCGCCGCTGGCTAGGGCTGGAACGGGCGATCGCGCAGGACTGCTGGTCGCAGCAGGGCGGGGCGACTGGGCCGCCGTACGCCTCGGCGAAGGCGTGGGGGTCGTGGCACGAGGACTCGGACTCGTGGTTGGCTTCGGTGTGGCAGAAGCCGTAGGAGTCGGGCTGGGCGAAGGGCTAGGTGACGGACTGGGGCTAGGAGTCGGTGAAGGGCTGGGGCTAGGGGTAGGAGTCGGTGAAGGACTGGGGGTAGGAGTCGGTGAAGGGCTAGGCGAAGGCGTGGGGCTAGGTGAAGGGCTAGCGGCCGCCGTCGGGCGAGCTGGGGTACTGGGGCTGGCAGTCGATCGGGGAGTAGGCGTAACCGCCGGGCTGGGTGAAGCAACCGGCGGCTGCACAATCACCGTGCTGGGGGCCGGCTGGCTTTGGCGCAACAGGGCCGACAGACCCAACACCGACGCAATCAGGACACCGATATACAGCATCACCAAATGGGCCGGCTTGAGCTGGGGAGCCGGAATCACCGACAGCACCCGTTGAGAACGCACGGGGACTATGCCATTTTGCAGCGGATATTCCTGGGCAATTTCGGAACCATCCAACCCCAAAGCCGTGGCGTACTTGGCAATAAACCCGCGCACATAAACCGGCTCGGGCAGCGAGGACGAATCGGCCGCCTCAAGTGCTTGCAGGATACGACGTTGAATTTTGGTGGTTGCCGCGACGGACTCGATCGTTAAGCCTTGGCTTTCGCGACATTCCCGCAGTCGAGCGCCGATTTCAACAAGGCGCTCAACTTGGGGCGAGTCAGCAGGCATCGTGCTGTCGTTCATATCCTTGTGGCTGCTGCGGTGCGTGATGCGGCGGAACGGGGAGGAGTTGGAAGATTGTACCGAGAGTTGGGGAGACGAAGACTCGTGACTATCCTAGCGACCGAGAGGCCATCTTGCGAAGGTTTAGACAACCACCATCAGAATTTTGAGGTCAGATTTTTGAGGTCAGAATCTTGAGGATGGTATTTGGGTCTGAGATTAGGATTGTCCCATGGGCTGGGTCTTGACCGATACCGCTCGCGACGCTTTTGGGAATTCAAGGGGAATTCCGGCCAGCATGATGATCAATCATGATCAATCGACGGGGAATGAGTCGGACTGGGATTAATGGGCTGATCCTAAGCCGGACTGGCGGCGCAACTGCTGAATTTCAGCGTCTGTCAGATGCCGATAAGTGCCGATCGGCAGCTCTTGACCCTGCTTTGATTTCAGGGTGAGCGAACCAATAGTAATACGGTGCAACTTTATCACCGGATGACCGAATAATTCGGCCATGCGTCGAATTTGCCGATTTCGACCTTCCACCAAAGTGATTTCCAGTTCCGTGCGATCGCCCTGGGGGTGATGCCCGCGCCCTTGCACCTCGCGGACTTGGGCCGGCAGCGTTGGGCGGCCATCCAATAAAATGCCCTGTCGCCATTGCGCCAACACTTGGGCGCTGGGCTGTCCCTGCACCCACACGCGATAGGTTTTGGGTTGGTGAAACCGAGGATGGGTGAGGGCGTGGGTCAGTTCCCCATCGTTGGTTAACAACAAGGCCCCAGTGGAATCCCAATCTAAGCGGCCCACGGGGTGCAGTCCCGTTTGTTCAACGAGCGATCGGGGAAGTAAATCCAACACGGTTCGCCGCTGTCGATCGTCTGCACAAGCCGACAGCACCCGAGCGGGCTTATTCAACAGTAGATAGATCAGTGTGGGGCGATCGGCTGGATGAACGGGCCGACCATCAACCTCAATGTGATCCACTGCGAGATTGACCACACAGCCCAATTGCGCCACCTGGCCGTTGACCCGCACTCGCCCTTCCGTAATCCAAACTTCCGCATGGCGACGGGAAGCCAAGCCCCATTGGGACAATACCTTTTGCAACCGTTGCCCAGCTTGGGGCGTGATCGCGTGGGGGGTAGCCGTTGCCCCTGGGGCGATCGGCTGGGTCAAGTCAGAGGCGGACGATCGGGCAGGGACAGTAGGACGGCGGCGACGACTCACGGGCGGGATGCTGAGGTTGGGGTAGGTGATGGGGTTGGGGTGGGTGATGGGGGCGGTTCGCAGCCTATCGTATGGCCCCGCAGCCAATCCAGCGCCCCTTGAGGACTGGGAATGGTATTGGTTTCCAGGGTGGCGATCGTCCAAGGATCATCAAGCTGCTGCGATTGCCCCAAGGAAACCCCAAACCAGCGCCCGGAAACCGCCGCCTGGGTGCAAGCTGTTGTTTGGGGAATTTTGGCCGTGGTGCTCGATCGCGGTAGCAACAGAAGCTGCAAACCAACCACGGTCATTAGGGTGGTGATCGCAAGGCTGAGATTGTTTCGCATGTCGATCGCACCTCAAAACGCAGGACTCCAACGCGGCCCAGCCGCTGGGTAATCGTCGGTCAGCCTAAGGCCGCCAGATGTCAGGGGGTTGTCAATGGCATGTCAGACGGCGTTTCAATCCATTAGCTTTCAGCAACTTTCGGATTTCAGCCAATTCTGACTGCCATTGAAAACCGGATTCTGATCCTCAGAAGATACAGGGATTGATTCGGTTCCCGTGCGATCGATTTAACAGGATGGTTGCGATCGAGATCGGTTGCGGCGGCTGCAATCGATCGGGCCCCAGCCGCCCACACCGGCCCAAGCCCCTATAATCTGAAAGCCAATCCTTCCGTTGAACCATGGTCGTTGAATTCGCCGACTCCGCCAAACTGGCTGTGGAAGTTAACCGCCGCCGCAACTTTGCCATTATTTCCCACCCGGACGCGGGGAAAACCACCCTCACGGAAAAGTTGCTCCTGTATGGCGGTGCAATTCACGAAGCCGGTTCCGTGCGGGCCCGTCGCGACCAGCGCCAGGCCACCTCAGACTGGATGGAATTGGAAAAGCAACGGGGCATTTCCATCACCTCCACGGTGTTGCAGTTTGAATATCGTGACTGCCAAATTAATTTGTTGGATACGCCCGGTCACCAAGATTTCAGCGAAGACACTTACCGCACCCTGGCCGCTGCGGATAATGCGGTGATGTTGATTGATGCGGCTAAAGGGTTGGAGCCACAAACGCGCAAACTGTTTGAGGTTTGCCGGTTGCGGAAATTGCCGATTTTTACCTTTGCCAACAAGCTCGATCGCCCCTCTCAAGAACCGCTGAATCTATTAGATGAAATTGAAAAGGAACTAAAGCTCGCCACCTATCCAGTGAACTGGCCGATCGGGACGGGCGATCGCTTCAAGGGAGTGTTCGATCGCCGCACTCGGAAAGTGCATCTGTTCCAGCGATCGCGCCACGGCAGCAAAATGGCCGGCGAAACCACCCTGGATTTGGACGCACCGGAACTGCTGGAACTGGTGGAACCAGATGTTTATCAAGCCTTTAGGGATGAACTGGAACTAATTGAAGAAGTGGGTTCTGAGTTGGATCTCGAAGCGGTTTTGGCCGGCGAACTCACCCCCGTTTTCTTCGGCAGCGCCATGACCAATTTTGGGGTGCAACTGTTTCTCGATGCCTTCTTGGACTATGCGGCCAAGCCAGGCCCCCGCACCGCCCGCACTGGATCCGTTGACCCAACCCATGAGCATTTTTCGGGCTTTGTCTTCAAGTTGCAGGCCAATATGGATCCGAAACACCGTGATCGGGTGGCCTTTGTGCGGGTTTGCTCCGGCAAATTCGAGAAAGACATGGTGGTGACCCATGCGCGATCGGGCAAAAGCTTACGATTGGCTCGGCCGCAAAAACTCTTTGCCCAGGATCGCGAATCCGTTGAGGAAGCCTACGCGGGCGATGTCATTGGCTTAAACAATCCTGGAGCCTTCTCGATCGGGGACACCATTTACATTGGCCCCAAAATTGAATACGAAGGCATTCCCTGTTTTTCGCCGGAACTCTTTGCCTATTTGCGAAACCCTAACCCCTCTAAATTCAAACAATTTCAGAAGGGAATTTCGGAACTTCGCGAAGAAGGAGCCGTCCAAATCATGTATTCCACCGACGAAGCCAAGCGCGATCCAATTCTGGCGGCCGTGGGGCAACTGCAATTTGAAGTGGTGCAATTCCGCCTGCAAAGTGAATACGGCGTGGAATCACGGGTTGAGCTGCTGCCCTATTCCGTAGCCCGTTGGGTCACTGCCGGTTGGGATGAGCTAGCCAAAGTGGGCCGGTTGTTTAATGCTATGACCGTCAAAGATATGTGGGATCGTCCCGTTTTGTTGTTCAAGAATGAGTGGAATTGTCAACAGGTGGAGGGAGATCACCCCAGCCTACAACTCCAGTCGATCGCACCCTTAACCTAATGACTTCACGATCTGCGACGTTTGGCTATTTTGGGGGCTGGTTTGACCAACGCTTTGGGTCAGCCCCCCAAGCCCGCTATCCAACGTTTAAGTCAGCGATCGGGCTATTTTTGCAGCACTTGGGCGATCGGCGGGATGGGGTGATTGTGGAAACCGGCACCCAGCGACTACCCGACGACTGGGGAGCTGGCTGCTCAACCACCATCTTTGGTGAAACCCTAGAAACCTTTGATGGCGGTCGCCTTTGGACAGTGGATCTGTCGCCGGAAAATCTGACCACTTCCCAGCACTGCACCCAGCATGTGGCTCAGCGAATTGAGTATGTTTGCAGTGATTCGGTGACCTTCCTCAAACAGTTTGATCGCCCGATCGACTTGCTGTATTTGGATAGTTTGGATTGGTGGGATGATCCTCAAATTCAACAACAATCCCAGGCCCATCAACTGGCAGAAATTGAAGCCGCCTGGGATAAATTACGCCAAGGTTGCATCATTTTGCTCGATGACAATGGGTTGCCGGGCGGTGGCAAAGCCCGACTCACGAAGGAATTCTTAAGCCAGCAGGGTTGGAGCTGCATCCTCGACTATCAACAGAGTCTTTGGATTTCTGAGAAAGTCATGTTTTAAGTACATGTTCCAAATTTGTGTTCTAAATTTATGTTTTAGATACATGTTTTAGATACATGTTTTAGATGCAGGTCTTAAATTTATGCTTCAAAGTGCTGTTTGTAGGACTTTGATGGGATCACTGAAAAATTGAGACTGGAATTCTGTCACCATTTGAGGTAAACCTGCAATTAGAGTGCCTTGATGATGGGTGATGGGGCACTTCCCCGCGTTCCTTTGCTTGTTTCCTTCACCTTGGTTCTGCCCTGTGCCATACTCATCCACCCGATCGCGTGCCTTGTCTAAACGGTCTCAGCCGCCCGAGACCGACTATGCAGACTACCTGGAACTGCCGCCAGAGGGGCCAGAGCTGGACTTGTTGCGAGCAGCCCGAGCCATCTATGAGGCCTACTGCGTGATTATGGTCGATCGCGCTCGGCGGCCCTATGGAATTGTGGTGAATCGGCACACCTTTCGCGGGCGACCGATTTTTCAAGATCGAGTGATTCTTTTGCCGGACGAACGCTTCATTTCGATTCGGCAAATTGAATTGCAAATGTATTAGATCAATCAAGTTGGATCAGTCAAGTTAGATCAATCAAAAATTGGAGCCGTCAGCGATCAGACGATCAACGCGGCCAGCCAACGCAATGGCGGAAAATGCAATCAGGATCAACACAGTTAGACCCAAGAATATAGCCAGATTAATCCTTGAGTCAAAATCAGGTCTGAATTAGAAAATTTGATCAAGGACAAAGCAGGACAAGATCAGCAATTTCTGAAATTTCCTAGATCTGTCTTTTGAGCTTGACCTTTACAATAGAAGAACCGCGCCGTTTTTCATCGCAATAACGTTAGGTTGCCTGTGTCTCCGTTGCCATCATCACTGATTGCCAATCAAGCTGAGTCAATCCAGATTGAAACCCTGGAATTGTTGGAATGGCCGCGCCTTTGCCAGCATCTGGCAACCTTTACGGCAACCAAGCTGGGGGCGATCGTGGCCCGACAGTTACCGATTCCGGGCGATCGCCGCACCAGCGAAGCCCTGTTGGCCCAAACCCGCGAGGCCTGGGAGCTGGAACGCAGCGCCACGGGGGGCCTGAATTTTGGCGGGATTGCGGATATTGGCTCGGCGCTCGATCGGGTCACACGGGGCGGTGTGCTGGCCGGTGAGGAATTGCTGGAAGTGGCGACGACCCTATCGGGGGCCCGCAACCTGCGCCGGGCGATCGACCAGCGGGAAGATTTGCCGGCCCTGGCGGCCCTGGTCGAAGAACTGCGGACTTATCCGGAGCTGGAGCAGGAAATTCACTACTGCATTGACGATCGGGGCGATGTGACCGATCGTGCCAGCCCCAAGTTGGCAGAAGTCCGCGAAAAGCTGCGGGCCGGCCGCGATTGGATTTACCAAAAGCTGCACAACATCATGCAGCAGCATTCCAACGCGATTCAGGAACCAAATATTAGCCAACGGGGCGATCGCTTCGTGATTCCCGTGAAGGCCAGCCACAAGGATGTGATTCGCGGTATTGTCCACGACACCTCCTCCACGGGCGCGACCCTCTACGTGGAACCCCATACGATTACGGAGCAAAACAATCGCCTGCGCCAATGGCAACGGCAGGAGGCGATCGAGTCGGAAATCGTCCGGCGGCGGTTGAGCGAGCAGATTGCCGAGGTGGCTCCGGATCTGGAGCGACTGTTGGCAGTGGCCACGGAGCTGGATTTAGCCGCCGCGCGGGCCCGCTATTCCTTTTGGATTGAGGGCAATGCGCCGCGTTTTATTGAATCGGGTGAAACCCTGACCCTGCGGCAGTTGCGCCACCCGTTGCTGATTTGGCAACAGAAGCACGAGCAAGGGCGGGACGTAATCCCGATCGATGTGCGGGTGGATCCGACGATTCGGGTGGTGGCGATCACGGGGCCGAACACGGGGGGCAAAACCGTCACCCTGAAGACCCTGGGACTGGCGGCCCTGATGGCGAAGGCGGGGTTGTTTGTGCCCGCGCGGGAGCCGGTGGAGTTGCCGTGGTTTAGCCAGGTGTTGGCGGATATCGGTGATGAACAGTCGATCGAGCAGAACCTGTCCACCTTCTCGGGCCACATCCGCCGGATCGTCCGCATTCTGGATGCCCTCCAGCCCGATCGCCCTGCCACCAACGACGGGTTGGGGGCGATCGCTACGGAAAGGGCGCACGGCGGTGCGCCCCTACAGGAACCTGGTTTGGACGATTCAAATGGATCAGAATCCGATGGAAACGAAACCGTAGGGGCGCAAGGCCTTGCGCCCTCCGCCGATCGCCCCGCCACCAACGACAATCCACCCGAATCGTTGGTGTTGTTGGACGAGGTGGGCGCGGGAACCGACCCGGCTGAGGGCAGCGCCCTGGCTGCCGCCTTGTTGGAAGCCCTAGCTGATCGCGCCCGCTTGACCGTGGCCACGACCCACTTTGGGGAACTGAAAACCCTGAAATATCGTGACAGCCGGTTCGAGAACGCTTCGGTGGAATTTGATGACCAAACCCTCAGCCCCACCTATCGGTTGCTGTGGGGGATTCCGGGGCGATCGAATGCCTTGAGCATTGCCCGCCGGTTGGGGTTGGATGAAGCCGTGGTGACGGCCGCGGGCGATCGGGTTGGCGGCCAATCAGAAGACATCAACCGGACGATCGCGGGACTGGAAGCCGAACGCCGCCGCCAGGAAGCCAAGGCCAACGAGGTGGCGCACCTGTTGCAGCGAGCGGAGTTTTTGCATGAGCAAATCGATCGTAAGGCCCAAACCCTGAAGGAGCGCGAAGAACAGCTCAAACAAACCCAGGAAGCCGCCGTCCAAAAGGAAATTG
This sequence comes from Limnothrix sp. FACHB-881, assembly GCF_014698135.1. Taxonomy (NCBI): domain Bacteria; kingdom Bacillati; phylum Cyanobacteriota; class Cyanophyceae; order Pseudanabaenales; family Pseudanabaenaceae; genus Limnothrix; species Limnothrix sp. FACHB-881. Next base: position 11,513 of record NZ_JACJSN010000020.1, on the reverse strand, counting down.
AGCGGGCCCGCAGCGAAATTGCCCAGGTGATCCGGCAGTTGCAGCGGGGCACACCCACGGGCCAGCAAGCCCAGCAAGCCACGGCCCAGGTGGGCGAAATTGCCCAAAAATTCCTACCGTCCCAGCAGCCAAAACCGAAACCCAAGGGCTACAAACCCCAGGTGGGCGAACGGGTGCGCGTGCCCAAGCTCGGCGGCGCGGCGGAGGTGTTGGCGATCGATGAGGCCGACGAGGAAATCACGATTCGGATGGGGCTGATTAAGGCAACCCTCAGTTTTGCCGACGTGGAATCCCTCGATGGCAAGAAAATCGAGGTGCAAAAACCGGAGCCGAAACCCGCGCCCCCACCAAAAACCAAGGAGCGATCGATCCTCCGCACCAGCAGCAACACCCTGGACATTCGTGGGGCCCGGGTAGCCGACGCGGAAATCGAAGTGGAACAGGCGATCGATCGGGCGATTTCCGCTGACTTTGGTTGCCTGTGGATCTTGCATGGCAAGGGAACCGGTAAACTGCGAGACGGCGTGCGCGCCCACCTCAAAACCCATCGACTGGTGGAACGGTTTGAGGATGCCCCCCGCGAGGATGGCGGCGCGGGCGTGACGGTCGCCTATTTGCGTTAGGGTTCTGGCGAGGAGTGGTGTGTGTTGAATGCCGTTCGATCGAAGGGCTGGCCGTGGCTGGTGGTTTGGGTGCTGCCCGCGCTGCTGCTGGCGGCCTTGATGGTGCGTTATGGCGTAAACCTCCCCACCTACGACCAGTGGGACACGCCGGGGGTGTTGTTCGTGAAGTTGGCGGAGCATCAGCCGCTGACCTTCGCGGATTTTATTTCCCAACACAATGAAAGCCGCAAAGTCTTTCCCCGGCTGATCTTTTTGGGATTGGCTTATCTGACGGGCTGGGATATTCGGGCCGAGTTGGCGGTGATTTTTGCCCTGGTTTGTGGGGCGGCGGGGGCAATTTTTGCCTTGGGGCGATCGACCGTTTTAGATCGTAAATTTCAGGCGATCGCCTTTGCCTTAGCCAGTTGCTTACTCTTCAGTCCGTCCCAATGGGAAAACTGGGTTTATAGCATTCAAATTGTTGTTTTCCTGCCGATTTTTTGCATCACTACTAGTTTGTGGTTGGCGCAATCATCGCTAAAGTTTTGGCAGAAAATCGCGATCAATATTCTGTTAGCCACGGTCAGCACCTATTCCAGTGCGAGTGGAATGTTTTGCTGGTTTCTGTCATTTCCAGCGCTGTTCTTAAAGGACTGGATCGTTGGCTTGGGTCGGGAAGATACTGGTGGGCGCACGGCGGTGCGGGATGCTGGTGAAACTGGATCGTTAGGTGACAAAGATAGTGGTGGGCGCACCGCCGTGCGCCCCTACGGGATTGTTGGGGATTTGGGGCGATCGATTCAATCGTTAGGCGCGACGGCTCGCCAGTCCTGGATTGGGTTGGGGGTGTGGCTCGCGGCGATGGCGGCGAATTTACTGCTCTATTTTTGGGATTATTACAAACCCCCCAGCCATCCGAGTTTTGCGGGGCCGCTGCAACAACCGATCGCCGGGATTAAATATTGGTTTGCCTTGATGGGGGCGATCCTGGGATTTGATGATTTGGGGTTGAGTCAACTGCTGGGGGGCTTGGGGCTGCTGGGCTTTTTGGGGTTAGTAATCCTGGCTTGGCGAGGCGATCGGGCGCGATCGTTTGAGTGGGTGATTTTTGGGTGCTATGCGATCGGGACTGATGCGATCGTTACCCTCGGGCGGTTTGGGTTTGGGCCCGATGCCGCCCTGACTTCCCGTTACCAAACTTTCTCGCTTTATCTGTGGATTGCGATTATCCATCTGTCTGCGATTTTGTTGCCCCAATTTACTCAGCACCGCTTACCCAAACCTTGGCGGAAAGGGCTGGTGATTTTTGCATTAACCCTGTTTTTGGTGTTGCATTACGCCAGCTTTGCGATCGGGTCGCGCAACTTGGCGAACTTCAGTCGCGATCGCCATCAGGGCAAAGCTTGCTTAACGTTCATCAACAGTTTCCAAGATGAACGCTGCTTCACCGAGTGGATTTATCCTGAACTGAATGACCATGTTCTCAACACCATTCGCGACACCAATCAGCTTGGGTTTGTGCGTCCGCCAATTGTTCCCCCAATTCCCGAAAAAACGGATCTGAAAGCCTTAGCCCAAAATCAACCGATCGCTGGAAACTTACAAACTCTCACGATTCAAAAAAATGATGAGACCTGGGAATATGTGGCCGGTGGTGAGCTGACCTTGGGCGGCGGTTGTCAACCCACGCGATCGGTTCTGTTGGCCTATGAAAAAGACGGCGCAACGATTCCGTTCACAGCGGCCAAAGTAGGCAAAAATTATCGCGGAATGGGGCAAATTCTCGGCGATTTTGTTTGTCCTAATAATCGCTGGAGTAAGAGTTTTGAGCTAGAGAAATTGGTGTCTAATCCCCAAAAGCGGCTGGAGATTGTGCGATCGCCCAAGATCACCGCCTGGGCCTTCGACACCGATCGCGGCACGGTCTATCCCCTCGCTGGTTCCTATTCTTTCCCACAAAAATCATGAGTGAGCCAACCTACCGCAATCCAGCCCCCACGGTGGATTTGATTATTGAACTGGTCGATCGCCCCCACCGCCCGATCGTGTTGATTGAACGCAAATACGATCCGCTGGGTTGGGCAATTCCCGGCGGTTTTGTGGATTATGGCGAATCGGTGGAGGATGCGGCCCGGCGGGAAGCTCTCGAAGAAACCTGCTTGGCGGTGAATTTGGTCGAGCAATTCTATGTCTATTCCGACCCGCAGCGGGATGCGCGCAAACACACCATGAGCGTGGTGTTTATTGCCACGGCCACGGGCAATCCCCAAGCGGCCGATGATGCCCAAAATTTAGCGATCTTTAATCCTTGGGAATTACCCAAAAATCTTTGCTTTGATCACGATCGCATCCTCGAAGATTACCTCCGTTACCGCTATTATGGACAGCGACCTCGCCCCTGATTTTGATTACTAATTCTCTGGTTGCCCATTAGATCATGCCTAAACAAGTTATTCAAACCGACAAAGCACCCAATCCTGTTGGCCCCTATAACCAAGCGATCGTCGCTAATGGAATGCTATTTGCTTCGGGGCAAATTTCCATTGATCCGGCTACCAATCAACTCGTCCATGAAGGCGATGTGGTAGCCCAAACGGAACGGGTGCTGCAAAATCTGGAAGCAGTTTTGGAAGCCGGAGGAACCAGTTTTGCCAATGTGGTGAAAACCACGATTTTCCTGGCGAATATGGATGATTTCGCCATGGTAAATGCGGTTTATGCCAAATACTTTTCCGAGGTAACGGCTCCGGCGCGGGCAACCGTGGAAGTGGCTCGTTTGCCCAAGAATGTATTAGTGGAAATTGACTGCACCGCCATTGTTGATTAACCGAACTCACCAGATCACAGCCCGATCGAGTCAAAGCCCGATCGAGCTGTGATGAATGGGCTGTTCATGCGGATTAACAGGGCGGTATTTTCCAGCCGACAAACCGGACGATCGAGCCGGCCCCAAGGTCAATCAATCTAAGATCTCGATCGTGCCGGTTGTGCCATCCAGCCGCAACAGTTGCCCCGTGCGGAGTCGTTGGGTGGCGTTGGGAATGTCCATCACCGCTGGGATTCGATATTCCCGCGCCACGATCGCTCCGTGGGATAAGCGCCCCCCCGCCTCGCAAATGAGGCCGCCAGCCCGCACCAGAAGGGGCCCCCAAGCCGCATCCGCATGGGGAATCACCAAAATGGATCGTTGATCGATCGCCGGAGCCAGGGTCAGTTCACTCAGCGACCGAATCACAATCACACGCCCCTCCACCCGGCCGGGACTACCGCCCAACCCACGGAGGGTCGATCGCGCCGCCGCCGCACTCCACTCCAGCGCACAAAGGGGCGGCTCTTGGCCATAAACCAACGGAGCGGCCGGCGTTTCGCACCAATCGGCAAAGGCTTGGCGGCGTTGGGCAATCCGAGCGGTCAGAATCCGTTGCAGGTTTTGGTTTTGGGGGTGAGCCACCCATTGCCGAATTTCAGCTAATTCCAGATAAAAAATGTCGCCTTCCTGCTGCAACAGGCCGATCGCCTGCCACTGCTGCTCTAGGGCCACAAAAGTCCATCGCAGTTGCGCCAACAGCTTGTTGTAGAGTTCGGCCACCTGTCCTTTCAAATCAAGACGGCGCTGGGCGATCGAGGTTTGACGGCGGGGGTTGCTAGGCTGGGTGATTGGGGTTTTGGCCAACTGCAACAGCATGGTCTGTGGAATTTCCACCGCCTCGCGCCAGGTGGGCACGGCCACATCGGTTCCCACTTCGCTCAAATAGCCATAGGTGTCCAGAAACACTTGAAAGCTGGCGAGAATTTCCCGCCCTTCCGGTGACTCCGCCAAGGCGGCCCAAACGGCCGGGGCCTGATCCAAGGCGCGAATTCGCTCCAAGGACAAAACCGCTTGCATCCGTTGAGCCAAATTCTGGAGCCAGCGGGTGGCGGCCACTTCCGGGTGGCGGCTGGGATCCAGTTGCTCCGGTTTGCGACGGCCGATCGCCTGGCGCAGGGCCGCACTCAGGGGGGCCAAAATGCTGTACTCGGTGGCGCGATCGAGCAGCCCCATAATCTGTTCTGCCCGTACTAGAAGGCGTTCTGGCTCTGAAAACTGTTCTGCTGGCAGGGTTTCCAGGTTTTGGAGTCCGGGTTCAAACCACTGTTCCCAGTCGCGCTGAAACGATCGATCCAAATTCCACTCCCGACCCAACAGCCGCCAAAGACCCGGCAAGTTACGCAGGGTGGCCGTGAGGGGTGGCCGGCTCATTTTGCCCCCGTGGGTGAGGGCTTCCAAGCTCTCGGGCGGCAAGCCCATCCGCCGAAACAAATCCGCCAACAGGGTGACGTTGAAATAGGCGCGGCCGTGGAACAGGGTGGCCGTTTCCAAAAAATCCAATCCCGCTGCCCGATCGCCCAAAACCAGCGTGAACAGTCGCCCCCAAGCCCCACAGGTCATGGGCCGGTTAATGGACCAAGTGAGGGGCCGAATTACGCCGGGAATGGCTTCCGCGGCCATCCGCCGCGTCCAAATGGGTAGCAGAGTGGTGATGGGGCGAGCCTGCAAAATCCACAGGTGCTGGCCGTCAAATGTCCATTCCACATCCTGGGGAACGCCATCAAAGTGAGATTCCAAATCCCGCGTCAACAGGGCCACTTCGCGCACCAACCAACCGGGCACATCGCCGGTTCCGGTTTCGGCGGCCAGGGGGCGCGTGCTGGTGGCGAGGGCCCGCAATTCTGACTCGATCGACTGGGGCGGATTGGCCGGGCCCGGAAAGGCAACCGATCGGGACTCGCGCCAGGCCGTCACATCCAATTCACTCAAATCAATTCGGTACGATTCGGGGGTGATGCGTCCGGAAACCACTTGGGCAGCGGAACCGGGCAGGGCTTCCACCAAAACCGCTTCGCCCTGTTGCGTCACGGGATCGCGGCTGAAGGCTACTCCCGAAAAGGCTCCGGCAATTTGTGGTTGCACCAGCACGGCCATGCTGGCATCGGGCAGGTTGCGATCGCGCCGATACTCGATCGCCTCCGGTGCGTCATAGGACACAAAAACCACCGCCGCCGCTTCCACCAACTCCAAGGGGGTGCGCACATCACTGACGGTGCAATACAAGCCAGCGGCGGCCGAGCGATCGCCGTCCTCCCCGATCGCGGACGATCGCACAATCAAAGGCGGATCAAAAATGGCTTGGGCCACCCCTTCAGTTAACTCGCCCTGGCCCGCCAAGCGGTTAGCCAACAGCACGGGATCATCTCCCGGCAGCAAAATCCAACCGGGCAAAACCGGATAGCCCCAAGCCTTCAAGCGGGACAGGGTAGCGGCCTTCGTGCCGGCCCGTTGTGGATCCAGTGGTTGATCGAGAGAGAGCATTGAATCTGCCTTGCCTTGAAAAAAGCCCATGGCCCCTTGGGAACCGGCGGCCGCTCCCGATCGCCCCAAGGCCAGATCCTCGGGCATGGTTTGGCAGATCCAGGCCAGCAAAGCCGCCACCAACACAGCCCCCACCACCCGATCGACCCCATTGGGATTCAGCAACCCCAACATCAACGGATAGAGCGCCAGGGCCAGCAGCCGACTGGTTTGGCGATCGCGCGTGAAGGCAAACCCAGACACCGACAGCAACCCCGTCAGCAACGCCGCACTGGGTTCATGGGCGATCGCCCCCCAAGTGGCGTTGGTCATGCCCGCGCCTCGGCCCACCCAGTAGCGCCCCAACACGACACCCCCGATCGTCAGCCATTCCCAGCCCGACTCGATCGGAAAAAACTGTCGAGCCAACCACACCGCGCCCAATCCCTTCAGGGCCTCCCCCGACACGGCCAACAGGCCCCACCAAGGCCCCGCATGGTAAAAAGCCGCCGAGACGCTGACATTTCCCGTGCCCAACCGTCGCAACCGTTTGCCCGTGCCCCAACGCACAATCCAGTCCGTGAGCGGCAAAGCTCCCAAAGCCGGACAAAGGGTTAGCAACAGTAGAAGGCCCAAGGTCTGTTCGCTGGTCATGGATGGCAACGGTCGAGGCAATGCTCAAACTAACTGTGGGAACTGACGAACCGCCACCTGTCCCCGGGAACTGAAACAAATCAGCCCCTGGCTTTCCGTCGTTTGTTGCTGGCTGAATCCCGTAATCTGATAACCCGTGGTGTCATAAAAGGTCACCATTCCGCCCTGTCGCAGGGCCAGGCGATTGAACGGCGCAAAATAAGCATAATCCAGATGGTTTTGGCGGCCTTGGATTGAGGGCTGGCCCCAGTCCCTTGGCCACCAGCAATCGACCGCTCCGAAGTCCATGGGCGGCATGGGGTTCCAATCGACCGCTCCGAAGTCCATGGGCGGCATGGGGTTCCAGGGGAGCGGCGACTGGCCGGGGGTTGCTTGACTGGGGGGCTGGCGAGATGGCTGACTGGGTGGGGCGATCGGGGCGCTTTGGTATTGCACCTGGGTTGAGTGGGCAACACCTGGAGTGGTTGGCAATTCTGCCGCCCAGGTCTGGCACAAGTCCTGGTACAAGTCTTGGCACAGGTTAGCCACCCGAGCTTTCAGGGACTGATTAGACAGATCCCCAATCATCACCATCCCTCCCTGCATCCATTGGCCCGCCCCGCCCAACTCCGGGTGATTAAACTGGGCCATGGTTCCGCGTCCCGATCGAATCTTGTCGGCCAAATGGCTGACCGCTGCCACCGAGAACCCGTGGCGATCGGCGATCGACTGTAGCCTTTGAACATCCATGCCCCTACCTCAGTCCCTGACGATTGGATTTACGGTTTTTGATCTACTTTCGATCTACTTTTGATCTACCTTTTTTGACTATGCTTTTCTGGTCGTTCTTCTTGATTGCTTTTCTTAATTTCTCTGTTTGATGACTCTCTGATTACAATTTGATCACTATTTGATCTACGTTTTGATTGATTGACAGTTGGATCATCGAAAATTCATCCATCAAAAATTTATTCATTGGGAACTGCTCAATTAGAAATTCATCATCACTGCGCCCATGCAATCTACTCCTCAAGCCCCTAAATCCTCCCCTAAGTCCTTAATGGCACAAATTCGGCGATCGGGAGCCATCTTCCGCGCCCTGAGCACCACTTATTACGCCTATATGTTGGAATATCGGGCGGAATTATTGCTTTGGGCCCTTTCGGGGGCCGTGCCGTTCATTTTGATGGGTGCTTGGGTCAAAGCGGCGGAAACGGGGCAATTCGGGCTGTCTTCCATCCAATTTGCTCAATATTACCTAGCCGCATTCATTGCTCGGCAAATGAACGTAGTTTGGGTGGTTTGGGAATTTGAAAAAGAAGTGAACCAAGGTCTCCTTTCGCCCAAGCTTTTACAGCCGATCGACCCAGTTTGGCATCACCTGGTTTCCCACCTCACGGAGCGATTTGTGCGATTGCCGATCATTGGGTTGCTCGTGATCTTATTTTTTGTGCTCTATCCCCAATCATTTTGGCTGCCCAGCGCCACAAATCTCTTGGGGTTTATGATCATTACGCTTTTGGCCTTTGGCCTGCGATTTTTAATTCAATACACCTTTGCCATGGGGGCGTTTTGGATGGAAAAAGCGGCCGCCCTGGAACAGGCTTGGTTTTTTATTTATCTGCTGGGTTCAGGAATTTTGGCTCCGTTGGAAGTGTTTCCGCCCCTGGTGCGATCGATTGTGGAATGGACTCCGTTTCCTTATCTGATCCACTTTCCCGCTGCGTTGTTGATGGGTTTACCGGTGGATTGGGGCAAGGGACTCTTGGCGATCGGGCTGTGGAGTGGCTTTTTTTATGGCTTGAATCGTTGGCTCTGGCGACGGGGTCTGCGGCAATATTCCGGCATGGGAGCCTAAGCAGCAGGCCTCAGCAACAAAAGCGCCCAAGTAGGAGCGTACGGGTGTACGTACGGCCGTGCGCCCCCACAAGCATTGCCGTTGATCGCTATTCCGCGTTTTGGAAAACCCGCCGCAGATCAATCACGTCGCTCATCTTGCGAATGTGGGTAAAGACCCGATCGAGCTGGGTTCGATCGCAGATGTCAATGCCCAAGGTGATCATGGCCGTTTCACCCGGCTTGGTTTTCACGGCGGCCCGGTTCACGTTCACATTCGAGTCCGCCAGTCGGGTCAGGATATCCTTGAGCACCCCCACCCGATCGATTGTTTCCACCCGAATTTCCACGGGATAGGTGGGCTGGCGACCCACATTGGTCACCTCGGGGTTCCAACTCACCGGAACCAGGCGATCGCCCGGCACATTGGCCAAATTGCTGCAATCTTGGCGGTGAATGGCCAAGCCCCGGCTGCTGCGGGTCACCACCCCCACGATCGGCTCACCCGGCACCGCGTGACAACAGCCCGCCATGTGATGCAACAGCCCTTCCACCCCCAGAATGGGCGACAGGCGATGGCGATTTGACCCCGAATCCCCGTGGGGGCGCGGGCTGGACGACGGCATAATCACCGCCTCGGCCACCGGTTGCGCGGTTTTCACCACCTCACGAATCCGCCCCAGCAGCATATTCAACGTAATTTCCCCGTAGCCCAACGCGGCCAGGGTGTCATCCACGCTGTGGTAGTTGCAGCGCTCCGCCACCGCCTGCATGGGTGCGGATTTCAGAAAACTTTCAAACCCTTGCTTACCCAGTTCCTTTTCCAGCAGCTCGCGGCCGCGGCTGATGTTTTCTTCCCGGCGCGATCGCTTGTACCACAGCCGGATCCGGTTGCGGGCCGTGGCCGTCACCACAAAATTCAGCCAGTCAAGGCTGGGGTGCGCATTTTTCTGGGTGATGATTTCAATGATGTCGCCGTTTTGCAGGCCCGTGTCCAGGGTCACCATCCGGCGATTCACCAGGGCCCCCGCGCAATGGTTGCCCACCTCCGTATGAATCCGGTAGGCAAAATCCACCGGGGTTGCATGGTTGCTGAGGGCAATCACATCGCCCTTGGGTGTAAAGACATAAATCTCATCCTCAAAGAGATTTTTCTTAACATTTTCCAGATACTCATGCGCATCCTTCAGATCGCTTTGCCATTCCAGCAGTTGCCGCAGCCAAATAAACTTTTCATCGTCGGTGCTAGCGGCTAAATGGCTACCACCCGTTTCCTTATATTTCCAGTGGGCTGCAATCCCGTATTCCGCCACCCGATGCATTTCTTCGGTGCGAATTTGCACCTCCAAGGGCCGTCCCGTCAAGCCAATTACTGAGGTATGAAGCGATTGATAGCGGTTGGGTTTGGGCAGGCCAATGTAATCCTTGAACCGGCCAGGAATGGGGCGAAATTCATCATGAACCACGGCTAAAGCGCGGTAACATTCATCAACCGATTGGACAATGACGCGCACGGCAGCAATGTCATAAATTTCCCAGAAACTTTTATTCTGGCGCTGCATCTTTTGGTAAATGCCATAGAGATGCTTGGGCCGGCCGCTGGTTTCGGCGCTTTGAATGCCCAGTTGGTTGAGCCGATCGCGCAGAATTTGCAACACCCGATCGAGCCGGGCCTCGCGATCGGTGCGTTTTTCCGCCACCAGTTCTTGAATTTCCCGATAGGCATCCGGTTGAAGATATTTAAACGACAGATCTTCCAGTTCCCACTTAAAGCGCCCAATGCCCAGACGATTGGCCAAGGGCGCGAAAATATCCATGGTTTCTTGGGAAATTCGGCGCTGTTTTTCCGGAGCCAGATGCTCCAAAGTTCGCATATTGTGCAGGCGATCGGCCAGTTTCACCACAATCACACGAATGTCCTTGGCCATCGCCAAAAACATGCGCCTGAAATTTTCCGCCTGCTGCTCTTTTTTACTAGAGAAATTAAACTTAGAAAGCTTCGTGACCCCTTCCACCAAAAATCGCACTTCTGCACCAAACTTGGCTTCCAAATCTTCCGGGGTTGTAGCCGTGTCTTCCACAATATCGTGTAGAAAACCCGCTGCAATCATCTCGGGGCTGCCCCCCAATTCTCGCAGCAAACCAGCCACGGCCACCGGATGGGCAATGTAGGGTTCACCGGAAGCCCGATATTGATCTTGATGCAGATCATAGGCAAATTGAAAGGCTCGACAAATCAAGCTGTTGCCTAGGGGGCGTTCTGTGCCTTGGGGATGATGAAAATCCTCCATTAAACATTGGCTGAGCCAGGTGGGCAACGACAGGCTGGGATATTCATCAATGGGCGAGTAATGGTGGGAAACGGCGACAACCATAGGATTTTTGAGGGAAAAAAGTTAGGGTCTGGGATGGGGGGTGAGGAGCGATCGAACGAGTGAGGGTCATTCCAGTGGCCAATTCCCATTGATGAGAATGATCCCCAGCCTGAAGGGTGTGCAATTAAGCCCAATCTGCGCAAAGGGCGATCGGAAACAGCGATTCTTCAGGGCTGGAGCTGAACCAATGGCCAACCAAAGTGAATGCTTAGACGGGGAAAAGGCTGGCTGAAATGGGGCCAAGTGATGACCCCAGGCTGAGGGAACATCACACATCAACTCAGCAATTCAAAACAAAGAGCCTGAAAGCAAAATGACCTGCGAAAACGACAAAAAGAGCCTCAAACTGCTAGGGTGCTGTTAACCCCCTGGCCCTGGCTGGAACATAGCGGCTGAGGCCGTTATCGCTAAAAGGAGTTTTAAATTTAGAGAACGCTGTAATTAGGTCTAACTTAGAAAGCTGGTTTCTGTCATGCTTCGACCAAATTTTCTAAGCATCCCTGACCCTTGGACTGTGGTTTGTGAACGGCCCGAAGGTTGGAGGAAATTTTTATGAAATGCAATAGATTCTACTAAATTCTCTTCGGTTTCACGCAATTGGGAATGATGTTTGGTAGTGAATCAGATTAATGTGGGATAGGTAGCAATGTCATGCCAAGTCCATGCCCTAGTCGCTAATCCCGCTCGTTCAGCAGCCGTGGTTTTGAAACGACTATGCTGCCAAATCCAGTTGAAATA